>NZ_QBIZ02000019.1:0-88611 GCF_003057735.2 Pseudomonas sp. RIT411 | reverse complement strand
GAAAAGTTTGGCCGAGTGCTAAAGTGCCTAGGCGCTGGGGGCAGAGAATTGGCCAGCGGACACCTGACGCTACGTAGCTGAGGTTGCCCTCACCCTAGCCCTCTCCCGGGGGGGAGAGGGGACCAGGAGCGGAGTGGCGGAGAGCTTGGCGCGGAGCCTGCTAGACGGTCACTGGTGGCACTCCGAAAAGAGCACAGGAGCTACAACAGCCCGGCTATTGCGGCCATGGCAATCCGCCGATGCCGCCGCTCCTACAAGGAGGCATGCCGTAGGAGCGGCCCATGGCCGCGATCAGCTGGATGTTGGGCGTCGCTGCGCTCAACCCAACCTACCGCAGCGTTACGCGAGCAAGAAAAAGCCCGGCAGATGCCGGGCTTTTTGCGTTCTGGCAGGGGCTCACGCAGGTTCGGGCAGGGCCAGGTCGCGTTTGGCGATGTACTTCCAGTCGGCTTCGTCGATATAGATGCCGCCGGGGCCGCTGCCGCCTTCGAGGTCGATGGCGACCTGGGCGCTGACCTGGGGTTTGACGCTTGCCAGGATGGGCACGAAGCCCAGTTGCTGGCTGGTCTCGATCAGCGCCTGCTGGTTGCGTTCGTCGATGTCGGCGGCTTCGTCCAGGTAGTAGGGCAGGCGGATCTTGGCGGCCTGCTCCCGGTCCATCAGGTGCAGCAACAGGTACATGTTGGTGAGCGCCTTGATGGTCATGGTGGTGCCGTTGGAGGCGGCGCCATCGATGTCGGTGTGCAGGATCGGCTGGCCCCCCTGCTTGGTGATCTCGAAGGCCAGTTCGAAGAGGTCCTTGAGGCCGAGTTGGTTGCCGTTGGCGGCCACCAGGCGTGCCAGGTATTCCTTGGCGTCCTCGTTCTTCTGGTCCTGGCTGCTGTCCTGGGTGAGATCGAAGACCGACAGGGTTTCGCCTTCCTCATACTGACCGGCGCTGTGGATGATCTGGTCGATGTGCTTGAGCGCCTCCTTGTTCGGCGCCAGGACGATGCGGAAGCTCTCCAGGTTAGAGACCTGCTTGCGATTGATCTCGCGATTGAACAGCTGCAGCTGGTGTTCGAGGTTGTCGTAGTCGCTGCGGATGTTTCTCAGGGTGCGGGCGATGTCGGTGACGGCGGCGCGGCGGGCCTTGGCCAGGGTCAGGGCTTCGTCCTGGCGATGGGCATAGGCGTTGACCAGCAGCTGCAGGCGGCGCTCGGGATCTTCCTCGTTGTCGAACTTGGCGACGCCTTTGAGGCGGACCTGGGCATAGAGCGCCTCGATCTGGGTGTCGGCGCGCTGCAGGGCCTGCCAGGTGTCCTGGTAGTCGTTGAGCAGCGGCAGCAGGTTTTCCAGGGAATCGTCCACCGCTTCCACGAAGGGCGTGCCCTGGGGCAGGTCGGTGGGCAGCAGCTGGCGGCGGCGCAGGGCGTCGGCCAGGGTGCGGTCCTTGGCTTCCAGGTCGGCCAGCTGGCGACCGATCAGCTGCAGCTTGGCGGAGAGTTGCTGGACGCGCTCGGTGAAGGCGTCGCCGGCGCGTCTCAGTTCGTCCTGGGCGGCTTCCAGCTGGGCCAGCTGTTCGAGCTTCTCGTTTTCCTCGGCACCGAGGGTCTGGCAGCGACGGAAGTCTTCCAGGGCCTTCTGGGCATCCAGGACCTGCTGGTAGAGGGCTTCGGCCTGGGCCTTGCTGGCCTGGCGGTCGAGACTGACACCCTGCTGCGCCTTGAGCTGCTTGAGTTCGCGCTCCAGGCGGTCCTTCTGGTCACGCAGGGCGGCGCGATCGGCGAGGGCCTGCAGGGTGGGTGGCTCGATGCCCGACAGGTCTAGGGACAGGCCCGGCAATTCGAGGCGATCGCCCTGGAAGCGCGCCAGGATGCTTTCGAAGGTCTTTACCCAGTTGCCGTCTTCGCTCAGTTCGACGCCCTTGGGGCCGAGTGGCAGGCTGAACAGCTGGCCATTGAACAGCCGCATTAGGCGGTCGACGTCGGCCTGGCTGAATTCCTCGCGCAGGCGGGCGTAGCTGTTGTTGTCGGCGTGGTCGAGTTGCTGGCGAATAGCCTTGAGGCGCTGCTCCAGTTCGCGGACGCGCTGGTCGAGGTCTTCGCTGCTGAACTGGCGGGCCTGGGACAGGGCGCCGGCCAGTTCGTCGTGGGCGTCCTTGGCGGCAAGCAACTGGGCTTCCAGGGGCGCGGTGGAGTCCACCAGGGCAAAGCGGTGCTTGAGCTGGGCCAGCTCGGCGAGCCAGCGCTGCAGGCTGCTGATCTCGCGCTCGCGGCGCATCAGTTCGCTGGTGCCGTCGCGCTGGCTCTGCTGCAGACCGTCCTGTTCCTGGCGGTAGTGTTCGGTCTGGGCCAGGAGTTCGTCACGGCGGTCCAGGGCGTAGTGCTGCCAGGTGCCGAGCAGACTGTCGAGCAGCGGCGAGAGGCGATGCAGCTTGCCCCTCAGGCGGTCGCGTTGCTCGACGCCATTGGCCAGGGCTTCGACCAGCGGGCCGGCGGCGACCAGCGACTGGTAGTCCTGCTCCATGCGACGCACGTCGCGGAAGGCTTCCTCGCAGGCGGCGATGTAGTCGACGCTGCCGGATCTCAGGCTGTGCTCGAAGGCATCGAGAAACAGCTGCTTGAGCTTGGCCGCGGTGATCTCGCGCATGTGCAGCAGGTTGATGAACAGGGCGCGGAAGGTCTTGAGGCTCTGTTCGCTGGTGGATCGCAGCGGGATCAGGGTCAGGTCCAGCGGGATGCTGGTATGGCCGCCAACCAGCAGGCGACGCAATTCCTCGGGTTTGACTTCATAGGCCTTGAGGCCGGCGCGCTCCAGACTGGCGAAGAGTTCGCGCTGGCGCAGGCAGGCGCCGTCGCGCTGGTAGTGGGCCAGGTCCAGTTCGCCGGCATAGGCGAAGAACTGGTGGCCGAAGCCGCCCCCCGGGCCGCGACCGGCCACGCCGATGACGTGGGGGCCGTGGGCCAGGCGCAATTCGATGAGGATGTAGCTGGTGTCGGTGGCGAAGTAGAACTTGCGCGACTGCTCGTTGCTGTACTTGCCGAAGCTCATGTCGGAGAGCCGCGCCAGGATGGGGAATTGCAGGGCGTTGATCGAGGCGCTCTTGCCCAGGTTGTTGGCGCCGTAGACCGACAGCGGCTGTTCCAGCGGGAAGAGGCCGAGGCTGTAGCCGGCGGTGTTGAGCAGGGCGAAGCGGCTGATGCCGTAGCGGATCATAGGTCGAACTCCCGTTCTGCGGCGATGGCGCGGGCCAGGGCAGCCTCTTCGTCATCCTCGTCGGCGCCTTCCCGCTCGCTGCCGTCTTCGTCGCTGGCGAGGGTCGGGGCCGGCAGCGGCAGGTCGCTGGCATGCAGACCGGCGGCCAGGTCGCGATCCTGCTGCACGGTCAGGCAGACATCGAGAAAGCGGTGCATGGGCGGCAGGAAGCGGTAGGTGCCGTTGCTGTCCAGGGCGAAGCCGAGCTGGGTCAGGCGGCGCAGGATCTTTTCCTCCAGCTCTTCCTGGGTGGTGACCTCGGCCTGCAGGAAGAGGTCGCGGTACTTGTCCAGCAGCGCCGGCAATTCGTGCCGGCCCAGGGTGCCGCCGTCGAGCACGGCCAGGGGGTCGCGGCCCTGGTCGGCCAGGTGCTCGACCAGGATGAAGGTGAACAGCGCCAGGCGCTGGGCGGTCTTGTTGACCTGGGCGCCCATCTGCTCGGGCACGAAGTAGTAGAAGCCGCGCGGATCGCAGACCAGTTCGAAGCCGAGGGCGCGGAACAGGGCGCGGTACTGGTCCTGCTGCTGGCTGAGCTGGGCGTAGCTCTCGGGCTCGCTGCGGGACAGGTGATAGCCCTTGAACAGCTCGCGAAAGATGGGCGCGAGCTGGGTCATTTCGTTGAGATCAAGTTGCATGGGCGTCGCTCGCGAGAGATCGGGCGGTCAGGGCGTAGGAGCACAGGCTGACGCGGTGTTCGAGGGTGTCGTAGTGGCGGCGGTCCAGGCGCTGGCGCTGGAAGCGCGCATCGCGGGACAGGCGCGAAAACCAGTAGAGCAACTCGTCGGTGTCGCCGGCCGGCTCCTGTTCCAGCAGCCAGGCCATGAGATCCGGCAGCGGCAGGGCGTCCTGGCAGAGATCGAGCATCTCGCGGGCGGTACGGGGCGCGGCCGGGCGTTCGCTGTCCCGCGGGCGACTGCTCTGGCTGGGAAAGCGCGCCGGTTTGGGCTCGAAGCGCGCCAGGGCGTAAACATAGCTTTCCACCTGGGCGGTGGTGCCGAGAAAGACGCTCTGCGGCCGGCTGAACAGGGGCAGGGCGGCCTGGGGCACGGCGTCGAGGCCCTTGCGGCGGATGGTGGCCAGGGCCAGGGCGGCGCCGCGGGTCACGGCATTGTGCCGACGCGCTTCCTCGCGCAGCGGCAGCAGCAATTCGCGGGCACGTCTGAGCGCCAGCTGGGCGGCGTTGTGCATCTCCAGGATGCGCGCCTGGGTGCGCAGCAGCAGGTCGTCGTCGACCAGCTGGCCGAGGCGCTGCTGTTCGCCCAGCAGGTGCAGGAGCACCTGCTCGACGCGGTGGACGCCGCGCTCGAAAGCGCCGTCGGCGGCCACCAGCTGGATCATCGGCTCGACGTATTCGTCCCAGGTGGCCAGCACCTCGGCATAGCGCTGGCGCAGGGGGATCTGGCGATCGCTGGTCTTGGCGCGCTCGGCGACGCCCTCCAGGGCATGGCCGTCGTTGGCCAGCTTCTTGAGGACATCGCGCACGCGCATGTCCAGCAGGCGCAGCTGGCGGACGAGGTCGGGGCCGTCGCGGTTGTCGAAGGCTTCGCGGATGTGGCCGGCGAGGCGCTCCAGGTGGCGCAGGTAGGCCTCGATCTCCAGGCACAGGCCCAGCCGGTGTTCGCGCCTGAGATAGCCGAGGAAGTCGTGGATCTGGCCATTGAGTTCGAAGCGATTAGGGCTCTTGGCCACCGGCACCAGGATGTCCAGACGGATCCAGGTGTCGAGCAGGGCGGTGAGGTCGGCCGGCGTGCGCTCGGGCAGCTGTTCGGCCAGGCGGGCACGCAACTCGGCCAGGCCCAGGGTGCCGCTGTCGAAATGGGCGCACAGCGGGTCGATGAGGTGCCAGTGTTCGGCGAGGGTACGCAGGACGCGTTTGGGGTCGATCATGGCGGGGACCGCACCAGACAAAAGCGCCATTGTACTCCAGACGCCAGAGCCTTCGATGTGACCGCGGTGGGACCGATGGGCAGGGCGGCCTTTCGATCCGCGGCGATCCGCGCGACAATGCCGCCCCGCATAATCCTGCCGCGTGTCCGAAGGATCCGCCCATGTCCGACCCCGCCCCCTCCATCAGCCCCTCGCTTGCCGCCGAGGCGCGTCGTCGCGCCTATCTGCAGGCGTTGCAGCTGGATGTCTGGGTGCCGCGCACGGTGTTGCCCTTCGCCGCGCCTTCGCGGCCGGAAGCCCTGTGGGTCGAGGAGCCGGAAGAGGCGCCCGTCGCCGCCCGGGTGGTCCGCCCGGAGCCGGTGGCCAAGGCCGTGCCGGTCGCTGCGGCAGTCGAGGCACCGGCGGCGCATCGGCCGCGTATCGAGATCCCGCGACCCGCGGCGCTGAAGCCCGTTGCTACTCCGGTGGCTGAGCCGGAACCGGAGCGGGCGCCGCTGCCACCGCGGGAGCCGGCGCCGCGCTTTGCCCTGCAGCTGCTCCAGGCCGGGCGTTGCCTGCTGCTGCTGGAGTTGCCCACCGGCGACACCCTGGGTTCGCGCGATCCCGCCTATCTGCTGCTGCGGGATCTGCTGCGCGCTGCCGGCCTGCCGGATACGCCGCGGATCGTCAGTGAAGAACCCATTCGCTGGCCGCTGCTCAACAGCGGCCAACTCGACCAGGGCCCGGCGGCGGCGGCCGAATTCGTGCAGAGCTTCGTCTCGGGGCACCAGGAGCGCCTGGGCGAAGGCCTGGGCCTCTGGCTGATCGGCGGCGCCGCGCGGCGCTGCAGTGGCGTCGAGGATGCGCAGCTCACGGGGGTGGAGCAGGACACCGCCCTGGGACCGGCCTGGCTGGTGCCGGGACTGGATATCTTGATGGAAGAGCCG
Source organism: Pseudomonas sp. RIT411 (assembly GCF_003057735.2). Lineage (NCBI taxonomy): Bacteria > Pseudomonadati > Pseudomonadota > Gammaproteobacteria > Pseudomonadales > Pseudomonadaceae > Pseudomonas > Pseudomonas sp. RIT411. Next base: position 82,561 of record NZ_QBIZ02000019.1, on the reverse strand, counting down.
GCCGCCAAGGCCGCGCTCTGGCAAGCCATGCGCCCGTTGCGGCGCCGCTGGATGGAACAGCAATGAACGATGCGGTGAGCTTTCGGCGGATGACCGAAGCCGATCTGAACACGGTATTGAAGATCGAATATCAGGCCTTCAGCCATCCCTGGACCCGCGGCATCTTTACCGATGCGCTGAAGTCCTACGACTGCTGGGTGATGACGGCCGGCGAGCAGCAGGTGGGGCACGGGGTGATCAACGTCATCCTCGACGAGGCCCATCTGCTCAACATCACCATCAAGCCGGAAAGCCAGGGGCGTGGTCTCGGCCTGCGGCTGCTGGAACACCTGCTGCAGGAAGCACGCAAGGCCAAGGCCAACGAGTGCTTTCTGGAGGTGCGCGCCAGCAACCAGGCGGCCTACCGGTTGTATGAACGCTATGGCTTCAACGAGATCGGCCGCCGGCGGGACTATTATCCCGCGGTCGGCGGCCGGGAAGATGCGCTGGTGATGGCCTGTACGCTGCTCGACTAGGCCTTCAGCGGTTTCAGTGATCGGCGCGCTTTTCGTCCAGGTCCAGACCGGTGTCCCCGGCGAGGTCTTCGTCGTTCGCATCCAGATCGGCGTAGCGGGCGTCCCTCTGGGTCTCGGCTTCGTTGGGTTCGTCGGCTTCGCCGTCCCAGGCCTGGCCGTCCAGGGGATGACTGCGACCGAGTTCGGCTTCGTCCTGGCCGGAGCCGCCGCCGATGTCGCTGTCCTCGACTACGCTCAGCTCCTTGTCGTTGGGCCAGGCATCGCCGTAGTCGGTCGGCGAGCGGGCACCCGTCTCGTCCAGCAGGGTCTCCGGACTGGCGTCGTCCATGGTCGGTTGATGATCCAGGGTCTCGCCACCGGTCATGCCGGCCTGGCGCACGCGCTCTTCGGGAAACTGGCCTTCGTAGTCGCGTTCATCCATCTCGTCGCCGGCACGGCCCTGACGCTCGTCCTTGCGATCGCTGAAGTCGAGTTCGCGCATGTCGCCCATGCGGTCCTGGATGTCGTCGATCTCTTCGGGGGTCTTGGTGATATCGGGCTTGTTCATGGTGGTCTCCAAAGGCAGGGCTGCTAGAGCATCTCCCTGAATCCGACTACGAGCCGGCAAGGGGAATTCCTCGGCACTGCCGGAAGGTGTGAACGAACCATACGGTGACCCGGCAGTCGTACCTTCCATGATCGACCTCGACAGCCTCACCTCATCGGGCCAGCCGCTGGCCTTCTTCTTCGATCTGGATGGCACCCTGGCAGAACTGCAGCCACGTCCGGAACAGGTTTTCATTCCCGCCGAAACTCTCGCTGCGCTCGAGCAGCTGGCGCGCCACCATGGCGTCGCCGTGGTCTCCGGGCGACCGCTGGCGGAGATCGACGGATTCACCAGGCCGCTGCAACTGCCGGCGGCTGGCGTACATGGTGCCGAATGGCGCGATCCCCAAGGCGAGATCCATCGGGTGACCCTGGACGCCGCGGTGCTGGCGCAGGTCGGCGCCCGCCTGGAAGCGGCCCTGGCTGACCATCCGGACCTGCTGCTGGAGCGCAAGAGCGTGGCCTTCGCCCTGCACTATCGCCAGGCGCCGGACAAGGAAGCCCTGGTGCGCGAACTGGCCGAAGGCATCGCCGCCGACCATCCCGAATTCAAGTTGCAACCGGGCAAGTGCGTCTTCGAACTCAAGCCCGCTGCGGCGAGCAAGGGCGAGGCCATCGCCCGTTTTCTCGAACTGGAACCCTTTGCCGGCTGCCTGCCGGTGTTTCTCGGCGACGATCGTACCGATGAAGAGGGGTTTACTGTCGTCAATGCGCGAGGCGGTCTGACCGTCAAGGTAGGAGAGGGGGAGACGGTCGCCAAGACCCGCCTGCCTTCGGTGGAAGCGGTAGCCCTCTGGCTGCAGCAGCTGAGCCGTGACCTCGCGCCACATTATAAGCAAGGAGATTAGGATGAGCCGTTTAGTGGTGGTATCGAATCGGGTGGCCCCGATCGAAGAAGGCAAGGCGACCGCGGGTGGTCTGGCAGTGGGCGTACTGGATGCCCTGCGCAAGTCGGGCGGCATCTGGTTCGGCTGGAACGGCGAGACGGTCAAGGAAAACGGGCCGGCCAAGACCCAGACCAAGGACAACATCGACTACGTGACCTTTGGCCTGACCAAGCGCGACTACGACCACTACTACCGCGGGTTCTCCAACGCCACCCTCTGGCCGATCTTCCACTACCGGATCGATCTGGCGCGCTACAACCGGGAAGAGTACGACGGCTATCGGCGTGTCAACATGGCCATGGCTGAGCGCCTGAAGCCCCTGCTCAAGCCCGATGACATCATCTGGGTGCACGACTATCACCTGATTCCCTTCGCCGAAGCCTGCCGCATGCTGGGAATCCGCAATCGCATCGGCTTTTTCCTGCACATTCCCTTTCCGGCGCCGGAGATCCTCACCGCGATCCCGCCACACAACGAATTGCTCAAGACCCTGTGCTTCTATGACCTGATCGGCTTCCAGACCGACACCGACCAGCTGGCCTTCCAGGACTACATCACCCGCGAGGTACGCGGCGTGCTGGAGAAGGACGGCAGCCTGACCGCCTACGGGCATAACTTCCGGGTGGGCGTCTATCCCATCGGCGTGATGCCGGACGTCATCCAGAAGCAGGCCGAGTCCTATCGCACGCGGCGCCAGTTCATCTCGCGCAGCATCGAGGGCGTGCCCTACAAGACCATCGTCAGCGTCGACCGACTCGACTACTCGAAGGGGCTGGTGGAGCGCTTCCAGGCGTTCGAGAAGCTGCTGGAGCATTTCCCCGAGCATCACCGGGCGGTGCAGTTCGTGCAGATCGCGCCCTCGTCGCGGGCGGACGTGGTCTCCTATCAGAACATCCGCCGTCAGCTGGAGAGCCATGCCGGCCATATCAACGGGCATTTCTCCGAGCTGGACTGGACGCCGATCCGCTACCTGAACAAGAGCTATGACCGGCGCACGGTGATGGGGCTGTTCCGCTCCTCCGACGTGGGTCTGGTGACGCCGCTGCGCGATGGCATGAACCTGGTGGCCAAGGAGTACGTGGCGGCCCAGGACCCGGAAAATCCGGGCGTGCTGGTGCTGTCGCGCTTTGCCGGAGCGGCGCGCGAACTCAACTCCGCGCTGATCGTGAATCCCTATGACCATGTCGGCATGGCCGAGGCGCTGGACCGGGCGCTGCGCATGCCGCTGGAAGAGCGCAAGTCGCGCTATGAGGACATGATGCGGGTGATCCGCCAGGCCGACCTGGCCTCCTGGCGCGACAACTTCCTGCGCGACCTGCGGGCCTTCAGCTCCAAGGCGCTGGTGCAGTCCATCGACACCCAGGACGCAGCGGCTGTGGAAGAGGTGGAGAGCAAGCAGAAGGTCGCGCTGTAAGCTGCTTGCGCGGTGATCGAGCCCGGCCTAGGCCGGGCTTTTTCATGGGCGGGGCTGAGGTCTGGCGTGAAGGGGGCCCTCACCCTAGCCCTCTCCCGAGGGGAGAAGGGACGAAGAGCGGTGCCAGATGTGGCTTGGGAGACTTATCCGTGGAGGCAGGGCGTTCCCTCACCCTAACCCTCTCCCAGGGGGAGAGGGGACTAGAAGCGGTGCCACGGTGGACTTTTTCGAGGGCAATAAAAAAGGGCCAGCTTACGCTGACCCTTGAAAATAGGTGGTGGCTACGCAGGGACTTGAACCCCGGACCCCAGCATTATGAATGCTATGCTCTAACCAGCTGAGCTACGTAGCCATCCGAGGCGCGCATTATTGGCAAGGCGCCGGTGGCTGTCAAGCCTTCTGCTCAAGAAATTTCTGTTTGTCGATCAAGCGTTTGCGCAGCCCTGCCGGGGCCTGGCCGGCTGCTGCGTGCGGCCGCTCCCGGCTAGTCGTCCTCGTCCAGCGGCAACTGGATCTCGTCCATCTTCAGCTCCAGGCGATAGCCCAGGGCCAGGAACAGCGCCTGGCACAGGCAGAGGGTGGCGCTCAGGGAGCGGAAGGCGAAGGCGCTGCCCTCGTTGACCAGCAGCAGCGAATCGGCGCGCTTGGCCAGGGGCGAGAGGTTGCTGTCGGTGATGATCAGCGTCTTGGCCTTGTGGTGCTGGGCGATGCGCACGCACTGCTGACTTTCCTTGCCATAGGGGCTGAAGCTGATGGCGATCAGCAGGTCGCCCTGGGCGATGCTGCGCATCTGCTCGCGATAGCCGCCGCCCAGGCCGGTGATGAGGTGGATGCGCTTGTTGGTGTGCTGCAGGTTGTAGACCAGGTAGTCGGCCACGGCGAAGGAGCGGCGCACACCCACCACATAGATGTTCTCGGCGTTCACCAGCAGGTCGACGGCCTTGTCGAAGGCGGCGTCGTCCAGTTCCTCGGCCAGTCGATCCAGACCCGAGCGGGTGGCGTTGATGCATTCGCGGGCCAGATCGCCGCTGCTGGCGCGCTGGCTCTTGTTGGCGATCATGCTACGGATGCGCTGCTGGTAGTTCTGTACCGGCGTGGTCTTGTGGGTGTAGGCCTCGCGAAACAGCGCCTGCATCTCGCTGAAGCCCTTGAAGCCGAAGCGCTGGGAGAAGCGCACGATGGCCGAGGGGTGCACCTCGCACTGCCCGGCGATATCGCTGATGCGATCCACCATGACCCTGTCGCTCTGCTGGCTGACATAGGCGGCCACCCGTTTCAGCTGGCGCGGCAGGGCCTCGTAGTCACGGGCGATGCAGGCCAGCAACTGCTCGACGTTGCCGGGCGGATCGGCCAGCGGCACGCTGCTGAGGGGGTCGTCGGCCGGGGAGTCGGAGGACATGGGCTATCTCACGGTAGGGATTCTTGTGCCGGCAACTTAACCCATTCGCCGGGCGGCGTCGAAGTGGGGCGGCAGGAGCAGTGTACGCCAGTTATGGAAATTAAATTCCATAAAATCTCATGTGGAAAATTTGTTGATTTGTCCGCGGCGTCGTTCTAGCCTGAGCTCACTCACACGTTCGGCCCCTCGGGTCCGCGCGGTTGGCCGATAACAATAAGCAGGAGCCACCCATGGGTGATCATTTCTTCGCCAGCGGGCGCCAGTTGGATGTCATCTGCCTGGGTCGACTGGGCGTCGACCTCTATGCGCAGCAGATCGGGGCGCCGCTGGAAGACGTCAGCAGCTTCGCCAAGTACCTGGGGGGATCCTCCGCCAACATCGCCTTCGGCACCGCGCGCCTGGGGTTGAAGTCGGCGATGCTGACCCGGGTCGGCGACGACCATATGGGCCGCTTCCTGACCCGGACGCTGGCGCAGGAAGGCTGCGACACCCGCGGCATCCAGGTGGATCGCGAGCGCCTCACCGCCCTGGTGCTGCTGGGCATCAAGGACCGCGAGACCTTTCCCCTGGTGTTCTATCGTGAGAATTGCGCCGACATGGCGCTGGGCGCGGACGACATCGACGAGGCCTTCATCGCCAGCGCCAAGGCGCTGTTGATCACCGGTACCCACTTCTCCACCGAGGGCGTGTTCCAGGCCAGCAGCCGGGCCCTGGACTATGCCGAGCGTAATGGCGTGAAGCGGGTGCTGGACATCGACTACCGCCCGGTGCTCTGGGGGCTGACCGGCAAGGCCGATGGCGAGACCCGTTTCATCGCCAGTGCCGAGGTCAGCGCCCATGTGCAGCGCATCCTGCCGCGCTTCGACCTGGTGGTGGGCACCGAGGAGGAATTCCAGATCGCCGGGGGCAGCGAAGACCTGCTCACCGCGCTGCGCCGGGTGCGCGAGGTGACCGCGGCGACCCTGGTGGTCAAGCTCGGCGCCCAGGGCTGCACGGTGCTCCACGGCGCCATCCCGGCGCGTCTCGAGGACGGCGAGATCCATCGTGGTATCCGCGTCGAAGTGCTCAATGTGCTGGGCGCCGGCGATGCCTTCATGTCCGGCTTCCTGCGCGGCTGGCTGACCGGTGGCGACGATGCCGAATGCTGTCGGCTGGCCAATGCCTGCGGCGGACTGGTGGTGTCGCGCCATGGCTGCGCCCCGGCCATGCCGACCCTGGCCGAACTGGACTACCTCCACCACAGTCCGGTGCCCATCACCCGACCCGACCTCGATCCCGTGCTCACCCGGCTGCACCGGGTCAGCGTCCGCCACCGCGCCTGGCAACAGCTGTTCATCTTCGCCTTCGATCACCGCTACCAGCTGGTGGAAAGCGCCCAGCAGGTGGGCGCCGATCCGGCGCGGATTCCGGCGCTCAAGCAGTTGTTCGTCCAGGCCATCGAGCAGGTCGAACAGGATCTGGCGCGGCAGGGCGTGGCGGCCAATGTCGGGCTGCTGGCCGACGAGCGTTTCGGCCAGGATGCGCTGAACGCCGCCACCGGCCGTGGCTGGTGGGTGGCGCGGCCGGTGGAGCTGCAGAACTCGCGGCCGCTGGCCTTCGAACACGGTCGCTCGGTGGGCAGTAATCTGCTGAGCTGGCCGGGCGAACAGATCATCAAGTGCCTGGTGCAATTCCACCCGGACGACGAGCCGCTGCTGCGCCTGGAGCAGGAAGCCCAGCTGAAGGGGCTGTACCAGGCGGCCCAGGCCAGCGGTCATGAACTCCTGCTGGAGGTCATCCCGCCGAAGAACCATGCGTCCAGCCGGCCGGACGTGCTCTATCGCGCCATCAAGCGGCTGTACAACCTGGGCATCTATCCCGAGTGGTGGAAGATCGAGGCGCAGCCGGCCGCCGTCTGGAGGCAACTCGACCAGTTGATTGCCGAGCGCGATCCCCATTGCCAGGGCGTTGTGCTGCTGGGCCTCAACGCCCCGGCCGAGGAGCTGGCCGAAGGCTTTCGGCAGGCCAGTGCCAGCCAGCGCTGCCAGGGTTTCGCCGTGGGCCGGACCATCTTCGCCCAGCCGAGTCGGGCCTGGCTGGCCGGCGAGCTCGACGACCGCGCGCTGATCGCGCAGATCCGCAGCAACTTCGAATTCCTGATCCAGGCCTGGCGCGACGCCCGCGCCTGATCGCCTCCTGACGAGCAAGGCTGACATGACCGCACAACAACAACTCAAGATCGGCATCAACCCCATCTCCTGGGCCAACGACGACCTGCCGGCCCTGGGCGGCGACACCCCGCTGGAAACCATCCTGCGCGAGGGCAAGGAAATCGGCTTCCAGGGCTTCGAGCTGGGCGGCAAGTTTCCCAGCGAGCCGAAGGCGCTGGGCGAGGTGCTCGGCGAGCATGACCTGGAACTGGTGTCCGGCTGGTATTCCAGCGGTCTGGCGCACCGTGACGTCGAGGCCGAAATCGAGGCGATCCGTCCCCATTGCCGGCTGCTGGCCGAGAACGGCGCCAGGGTACTGGTCTATGGCGAGGTGGCCGGCTCCATCCAGGGGCAGCGGATTCCCCTGATCGAGCGGCCGCGCTTCCACAGCGACGCCGCCTGGCAGACCTATGCCGAGAAGCTCGATCGGCTGGCCGCCTTCACCCTGACCCAGGGCCTGCGCCTGGCCTATCACCACCACATGGGCGCCTATGTGGAAGCGCCCGAGGACATCGCCCGGCTGATGGCGCTGACCTCTCCGGACGTCGGCCTGCTGTTCGATGCCGGTCACTGCTACATGGGCGGTGGCGATCCCCTGAGCGTGCTGCAGCAACATATCGACCGGGTCTGCCATGTGCACTTCAAGGACGTGCGCAAGGCCGTGGTGCAGCTGGCGCGCAACAACCAGTGGAGCTTTCCGGATTGCATCCTCAACGGCACCTTCACCGTGCCGGGGGATGGCGACATCGACTTCTCGGCGCTGCTCAAGGTGCTGGTGGCCGCCGGCTACCAGGGCTGGCTGGTGGTGGAAGCCGAGCAGGACCCGGCCGTGGCGCCGGCCTACGAATACGCCAAGAAGGGCTACGACCATCTGCGCCAGCTGGTGGCGCAGGCCACTGCCTGAGGAGACCTGTGATGAATCTGCTCGTCAAAGCCGATCGGAACGCCCGCGACATCGTCAGTGTCCCGGCCGGTGCCCTGGACTATGTCGGCTTCGCCGCCCATCGCCTGCAAGCGGGCGAGTCCCTGCCGGTGCTGGCGTGTGACCTGGAGGTCTGCATCGTGCTGCTCAGCGGCGGCGCCAGTATCGAAGGCGGGCATCCGCAACTGGGCGACTTCGCCTGGCGCGGACTGGCCGGTCGCCAGAGCGTCTTCGAGGACGTCTCGCCCTATGCCGCCTACCTGCCGCCCGGCAGCGAGGCGCGGGTGACCGCCGACAGCACTACCGAAATCGCCATCTGCACCTCGCCGGGCAATCCGGTGGCGGAGGATCGGCTGCCACCGCGGCTGATCGAGCCGGCGAGCATGCAGAGATCCACCCGCGGCAAGGGCGCCAATACCCGTTATGTCTGCGACATCCTGCCGGACACGGCGGCGGCCCATTCGCTGCTGGTGGTGGAGGTGCGCACCCCGTCCGGGCATTCTTCCAGCTATCCGCCCCATCGCCACGACCGCGACAACCTGCCGGCGGAGAGTCTGCTGGAGGAGTCCTACTACCACCGCATCGATCCGGGACAGGGCTTCGTCTTCCAGCGCGTCTACACCGACGAGCGCGATCTGGACCAGGCCATGGCGGTGGAGGACCACGACGTGGTGCTGGTGCCGCGCGGCTATCACCCGGTCAGCGTGCCCTATGGCTACGAGTCCTATTACCTCAACGTGATGGCCGGCCCCAAGCGGGTCTGGAAATTCCACAACGATCCGCAGCACGAGTGGCTGCTGACGCGCTAATCCCTTTCGCACGCGCCGCAGCGGCGACCCTCAGGACACCAGGAGCCAGAACATGAGCGACACCCCTGTCATCGGGCACTACATCAACGGCGCGGTCTCGACCCAGGCCGAGCGCTTCAGCGACGTCTTCAACCCGGCCGAGGGCGTGGTCCAGGCGCGGGTCGCCCAAGCCACGGTGCAGACCGTGGACCAGGCCGTCGCCGCGGCCAAGGCGGCCTTTCCCGAATGGTCCGAGCAATCGGCCCTGCGGCGGGCGCGCATCCTGTTCCGCTTCAAGGAGCTGCTCGACCAGCACCACAAGGAACTGGCGGCGCTGATCACCCGCGAGCACGGCAAGGTGCTGTCCGACGCCATGGGCGAGGTAACCCGCGGCATCGAGGTGGTGGAATTCGCCTGCGCCGCGCCGCACCTGGCCAAGACCAGCTACAGCGACAACATCGGCGGCGGCATCGACAACTGGAACCTGCGCCAGCCGCTGGGCGTGTGCGCCGGCATCACCCCCTTCAATTTTCCGGTGATGGTGCCGCTGTGGATGATTCCCATGGCGCTGGCCACCGGCAACACCTTCATCCTCAAGCCTTCCGAACGCGATCCTTCCGCCAGCCTGTTGCTCGCTGAGCTGCTCAAGCAGGCGGGGCTGCCGAATGGCGTGTTCAACGTGGTCCAGGGTGACAAGGTGGCGGTGGACGCCCTCCTGCAGCACCCGGACGTGGAGGCCATCTCCTTCGTCGGCTCCACGCCCATCGCCGAATACATCCACCAGGAAGGCACCCGCCGTGGCAAGCGCGTCCAGGCCCTCGGCGGCGCCAAGAACCACATGATCGTGATGCCCGACGCCGACCTGGACCAGGCCGCCGACGCCCTGATCGGTGCCGGTTTCGGTTCGGCCGGCGAGCGCTGCATGGCCATCTCCATCGCCGTGGCGGTGGGCGAGGTGGGCGATGCCCTGATCGAAAAACTGCTGCCGCGCATCGACGCCCTGCGGGTACGCAACGGCGTGGAAGCCGATGCCGACATGGGCCCGCTGGTGACCGGTCAGCACAAGGCCAAGGTCGAGGGCTACATCACCAAGGGGGTGGAGGAGGGCGCCAGGCTGCTGGTCGATGGCCGTAACTTCAAGGTGCCCGGCGCCGAGAATGGCTTCTTCGTTGGCGCCACCCTGTTCGACGGCGTGACCCCGGAGATGACCATCTACAAAGAGGAAATCTTCGGCCCGGTGCTGGGCATCGTGCGGGTGCCGGACTTCGCCAGTGCGGTGGCGCTGATCAACGCCCACGAATTCGGCAACGGCGTCTCCTGCTTCACCAGCGACGGCGGCATCGCCCGCGCCTTCGCCCGCACCATCAAGGTGGGCATGGTCGGCATCAACGTGCCCATCCCGGTGCCCATGGCCTGGCATTCCTTCGGTGGCTGGAAGAGGTCGCTGTTCGGCGATCACCACGCCTATGGCGAAGAAGGCCTGCGCTTCTACACCCGCTACAAGAGCGTGATGCAGCGCTGGCCCGACAGCATCGCCAAGGGCGCCGAATTCAGCATGCCCACCGCCAAGTGACCGGGGAGAAGCCATGAGCACCCAACGTCTGACCATGGCCCAGGCCCTGGTGAAATTTCTCGACAACCAGTACCTCAGTGTCGATGGCGTCGAGACCAAGTTCGTCGCCGGCGTCTTCACCATCTTCGGCCACGGCAACGTGCTCGGTCTGGGCCAGGCGCTGGAGCAGGAGGCCGGTGACCTGGTGGTGCACCAGGGCCGCAACGAGCAGGGCATGGCCCATGCCGCCACCGGTTTCGCCAAGCAGAAGCTGCGCCGGCAGATCTATGCCTGCACCTCCTCGGTGGGCCCGGGCGCGGCCAACATGCTGACCGCCGCGGCCACCGCCACCGCCAACCGCATTCCGCTGCTGCTGTTGCCCGGCGACGTCTATGCCAGTCGCCAGCCCGATCCGGTGCTGCAGCAGATCGAGCAATTCCACGACCTGTCGATCAGCACCAACGATGCCTTTCGCGCGGTGAGCAAATACTGGGATCGCATCAACCGCCCCGAGCAGCTGATGAGCGCGGCGATCAACGCCATGCGCGTGCTGACCGATCCGGCCGAGACCGGCGCCGTGACCCTGGCGCTGCCCCAGGATGTCCAGGGCGAGGCCTACGACTATCCCGACTACTTCTTCGCCAAGCGGGTGCACCGCCTGGATCGCCGGCCGCCGGTGGCCGCCGCCATCGAAGACGCGGTGCAACTGCTCAGGCGCAAGCGCAAGCCGCTGCTGATCTGCGGCGGTGGCGTGAAGTATTCCGGCGCCGCCGAGGCCCTGCAGCGCTTCGCCGAGCGCTTCGAGATTCCCTTCGCCGAGACCCAGGCCGGCAAGAGCGCGGTCGTCTCAAGCCACGAACTCAATGTCGGCGGTATCGGCGAGACCGGCTGCCTGGCCGCCAACCTGCTGGCCCTGGAAGCGGATCTGATCATTGGCGTGGGCACCCGCTACACCGATTTCACCACCTCCTCGAAGTGGCTCTACCAGCATCCCGAGGTGGAATTCCTCAACCTCAACGTGGCCGCCTTCGACGCCGGCAAGCTCGACGGCCTGGCCGTGGTGGCCGATGCCCGCGAAGCCCTCCTGGCCCTGACCGAGGCGCTAGGGGCTACCGACTACCGCGCCGGCTGGGGCGGTCAGGTCGGGGAGGCCCGCGAGCGCTATCGCCAGGAGGTGGAACGGGTCTATGCGGTCGGCTACACCGGCGCCGACTTCGTACCGGAGATCGACGACGACCTGCCGCGCGCGGTGCTGGAGGAATTCGTCCGCCTGACCGGTTCGTCCCTGACCCAGAGCCAGGTGCTCGGCCGCCTCAACGAGCGGCTGGACGACGACGCCATCATCGTCGCCGCCGCCGGCAGCCTGCCGGGTGACCTGCAGCGCGCCTGGCAGAGCAAGGGCGTCAACACCTATCACCTGGAATACGGCTATTCCTGCATGGGCTACGAGATCAACGCCGCCCTGGGGGTGAAGCTGGCCGAGCCCGAGCGCGAGGTCTATGCGCTGGTGGGTGATGGTTCCTACCAGATGCTGCACTCGGAGCTGGCCACCTCCATCCAGGAGCGGCGCAAGATCAACGTGGTGCTGCTCGACAACATGACCTTCGGTTGCATCAACAACCTGCAGGTCGGCCATGGCATGGGCAGCTTCGGCACCGAATTCCGCTACCGCAATCCGGAGACCGGCCGGCTCGACGGCGACTTCGTGCCGGTGGACTTCGCCATGAGCGCCGCCGCCTACGGCTGCAAGACCTACCGCGTGCGCACCCTGGAAGAGCTGGAAGCGACCCTGGCCGATGCCCGTCGGCAGACGGTTTCCACCCTGATCGACATCAAGGTGCTGCCCAAGACCATGCTGCACGGCTACCTGTCCTGGTGGCGGGTCGGCGGCGCGGAGGTCGCCACCAGCGAAAAGATCGCCGCCGTCGCCCGGGTGCTCAGGGAAAAAGCCGCCCAGGCCCGCCAGTACTGAGCGCCGCTCACTCCACAACAAGTCCAAATCGGAGAATGAAGTCATGACCTTGAACATCGGTGTCATCGGGACCGGCGCCATCGGCCGCGAACACATCCGCCGCCTGAGCCACACCCTGCTGGGCAGTCGCGTGGTGGCGGTGACCGACATCAACGCCGAACAGGCCGCCCGGGTGGTCCAGGAGCTGGGCATCGCCGCGGAGGTCTATGCCGACGGCCATGCGCTGATCGCCGCCGCGGACGTCCAGGCGGTGCTGGTCGCTTCCTGGGGCCCGACCCACGAGGAATACGTGCTGGCCGCCATCGCCGCCGGCAAGCCGGTGTTCTGCGAAAAGCCCCTAGCGACCACCGCCGAGGGCTGCCGGCGCATCGTCGAAGCCGAGCAGGCCCACGGCAAGCGACTGGTGCAGGTGGGTTTCATGCGGCCCTACGACGCCGGTTATCGCCAGCTCAAGGCGGTGGTCGACGCCGATCGCATCGGCGCGCCGCTGATGATCCACGCCGCTCACCGCAATCCCACGGTGAGCGAGCACTACAGCACCGACATGGCCATCACCGACACCCTGATCCACGAGATCAATGTGCTGGCCTGGCTGCTGGACGATCACTACGTCTCCGCCCAGGTGGTCTTTCCGCGCAAGGCGCCGGCGGCGCGCGAGCACCTGCGCGATCCCCAGGTGGTGCTGCTGGAAACGGCCAAGGGCGTGCGCATCGACGTCGAGGTGTTCGTCAATTGCCAGTACGGCTACGACATCCAGTGCGAGATCGTCGGCGAGCGCGGCATCGCCCGCCTGCCGGAGCCGACCTCGGTGCAGTTGCGCAGCGAGGCGCGGCTGTCCAACGAGATCCTGATGGATTGGAAGGACAGATTCATCGCCGCCTACGACGTGGAGCTGCAGGCCTTTATCGACGACCTCGCCGCTGGCCAGCTGACTGGGCCATCGTCCTGGGACGGCTATATCGCCGCGGTTACCGCCGACGCCTGCATCAAGGCGCAGGACAGCGGCGCCATCGAGCCGGTGACCCTGCCCAGCCGGCCGGCCTTCTACGACTAGGTCGCCCGCGGGGATGAGCTGCCTGCAGGGGAGGCTCCGCACGTGAGAATCGGACTGGTCGGCTACGACGGCCCCGGGCGCCTGCTGCAGGCGCCGCTGATCGCCAGCACCCCGGGCGCCCAGCTGGTGGGGGTGGTGACCAGCTCGCCGGCGCCCTGCGCCGAGCTGAGCAGGGCGTATCCCGGCGTCACCTGCCATGCCGACATGGCCGGTCTGATCGCCGCCGGGGTGGACAGCCTGGTGATCGCCACGCCCCTCGGCGAACGGGCGGCGCAGGTGCGGGAGGCGTTGCTGCGGGGCCTGCCGGTGGTCTGCGCGTCGCCGCTGGCGAGGACCCTGGCAGAGGCCGAGGAGCTGCTGGCGCTGGCCGAACGGCGTGGCGCCCCGCTCTGCATCCATCAACCGCGCCGCTGGGATTCGGATCTGCTTACCCTGGCCCGCCTGCTGCGCGAGAAGCGCCTGGGACGGGTACGCCTCTTCGAGTCGCGCCTGCAACTGACGGACCTGGCCGCGGCGGGCCTGGGCACCGAGGCGGGTCTGCTCCTCGAACTGGGCAGCCATCTGGTGGACCAGGCGCTGCTGCTGTTCGGGCCGGTCGAACGGGTCTATGCCGAGGCGCAGTTCCCTCTTGGCGATCCTGCGCGGGACCGGGAATTCTTTCTGTCCCTGCGTCATCGCTCGGGGGTGGTCTCGCACCTCTCGGGCAGCGGCCTGCAGCGCTGTCCGCAGCGGTTGCGGGTGGTCGGCGAGCGGGGCGTCTATAGCATCGATGGCCTGGACGGCCAGGCCGAGGCTTTACGGCAGGGCCGTACCCCACGCAGCGAAAAGGCCAGCTGGGGCGCCGAGGAGCATCAGCGCTGGGGCTGGTTGAGCGTGGGCGAGGAGCGCTCGCGGGTGCCGAGCGAACGGGGCCGCTGGGATCTGTTCTACGAAGGCTGGCTGGCCGCCCTGACCCAGGGCGCGCCCTTGCCGGTCACGCCGCGGGAAACCCTGGCCTGCCAGGCGATCCTGGAGGCGGCGCGGCAGAGTGCCCGAACGGGTGAAAGTCTCGCGGTAGAGAGCCTCGCAGAGACGGCGGAGCGGTCGCGGGCAGGTGCCCAGGGCCGCGCGCGGCGGTCGTCCGCGAATGTCGAATGAAAGTTCTATTTTGCTCTTGTTGTGGAATTAAATTTCCAATAGAGTCGAGAGCAGTTGCACACACGAGTCACCAGGGCCGTGCGCCCCGACAACAATAATAGGTGCCGTCACATGAACCACTCCACGCATTCCTTCCGTCTCGCCCTCGCCACCGTGCACCGCCTCGAGGTGCAGCGTCCCTCCCGGCTGCTCGCCCTGCTGGGCCGGCTGCTCTGCCACGAGCGCAGCGGCGCCGTGCTCTGCGCCTCGCCCGGCGCCGCGGTGTTCTACCGCCCCCACTGATCCCCACCTGTCCGGCGTCCGCCCAGGCTCCGCCCGGTTCAAGACCGCGTGGCGCCCGAGGTGCGCCTGGCCGTTGCGCCTGCCTGATCCCCTTGCTGATCGTCACCCCACGAATGGAGCCTGAACCATGCAGAAAAAAACTCGCTTTGCCACCCTGGCGCTGTCGCTGCTGCTGGGCAGCAGCGCGGCCCTGGCGGACCTCAAGGTCGGGGTGACCATGTCGTCGTTCGACGACAACTACCTCACCTATGTGCGCGAATACATGACCAAGAAGGCCAAGACCGACGGCGTGCAACTGCAATTCGAGGACGCCCGCAACGACGTGGTCAAGCAGCTCAGCCAGGTGCAGAGCTTCATCAGCCAGAAGGTCGATGCGGTCATCGTCAATCCGGTGGACACCGCCGCCACCCGGACCCTGACCGAGGCCGCCACCAAGGCCGGCGTGCCCATCGTCTACATCAACCGCCGCCCCGACGATCCCAAGTTGCCGGCAGGCGTGGTGGCGGTAACCTCCGACGACAAGGAAGCCGGCCGCCTGCAGGCTCAGTACGTGGCGGACAAGCTCGGCGGCAAGGGCCAGGTGGCCATCCTGCTGGGCGACCTGGCCAACAACTCCACCCACAACCGCACCGCCGGGGTGAAGGAAGTCCTGGCCAAGTACCCGGACATCAAGATCGTCGAGGAGCAGACCGCGGCCTGGCAGCGCGACAAGTCCATGGACCTGACCAGCAACTGGCTGCTGGCCGGCAAGGAGCTCAACGCCATCTTCGCCAACAACGACGAGATGGCCATCGGCGCGGCCATGGCCCTGCGTCAGGCCGGCAAGAAGGACGTGCTGGTCACCGGGGTCGACGGTACGCCGGATGGCTTGGCCGCCATCAAGCGGGGCCTGGTGACGGTCTCGGTGTTCCAGGACGCCAAGGGCCAGGCCGAAGGGGCCCTCGATGCGGCGCTGAAGATGATCAACAAGACCCCGGGCGAGCAGAATGTGTTGATTCCCTTCCGCCTGATCACCCCAGAAAACGTCGCCGAATTCCAGGCCATGACCAAATGACCTGAGGCGCCGCGGCTGCCCTGGAATGAGGGCAGGGCGCCGCGACAGCACGGTTTTCCACACCAAACGGGCAGTCCGGCAGCGGACTGCCCGTTTCGTCTATTCGGGGCCTTTCCACCCGGCGCCAGTTGGGCAGGAAACCGGTGATCGTTATCACCTAAAAATTCCAAAAATATATTGACTGGAATTTATTTTCCAATAGAGTCGAGAGCAAGCCAAGACGTACAGCGGCACGCTTGCCTCGGCGAGCGCGCCCTTCAACAAGAATAAAAGGTGCCGTCATGCCATCCCGCTTCCTGTCCCTGCATGGGTCTCCGATCTCCTGTCCGCCGGGCACCTGCCCGCACCTGGCGAATGCCGTCACGGCCAGCCCTGCGCCCCGCACCCCTCACTGACCAGCGGCCCGCGCCGCCCGGTCGGCGCCCGCGAGGAGATCGTGATCATGCTCAGTTCCGCCACCCCTGCCACAGCTCCCGCCCCTGCGGCCACGGCCGCACCCAGCGAATACCTGCTGGAAATCGTCGACGTCACCAAGGAGTTTCCCGGCGTCAAGGCGTTGTCCCACGTGCAGCTGCGGGTGCGTCCCGGCACCGTACTGGCGCTGATGGGCGAGAACGGCGCGGGCAAATCGACGCTGATGAAGATCATCGCCGGCATCTACCAGCCCGATGCCGGCGAGGTGCGGCTGCGCGGCGTGCCGGTGCGCTTCGAGACGCCGCTGCAGGCGCTGCAGTCGGGGATCGCCATGATCCACCAGGAACTCAACCTGATGCCCTTCATGACCATCGCCGAAAACATCTGGCTGGGTCGCGAACCGCTCAATGCCCTGCACCTGGTGGACCACGGCAAGATGCGTCGCCAGACCCAGGCTCTGCTGGACCGGCTGCGCATCGCCCTGGATCCGGAAGACAGCGTGGGCAGCCTGTCCATCGCCGGGCGGCAGATGGTGGAAATCGCCAAGGCGGTGTCCTACGACAGCGACGTGCTGATCATGGACGAACCCACCTCGGCCATCACCGAGACCGAGGTGGCGCACCTGTTTTCCATCATTGCCGACCTCAAGGCCCAGGGTAAGGGCATCGTCTACATCACCCACAAGATGGACGAGGTATTCCAGATCGCCGACGAGGTCGCGGTGTTCCGCGATGGCCAGTACATCGGCCTGCAGCGCGCCGACAGCATGAACGGCGACGGCCTGATCGCCATGATGGTGGGGCGCGAACTGACCCAGCTGTTCCCGGAGCGCACCGCGCCGCGTGACGAGGTGCTGCTGTCGGTGCGCGATCTGGGGCTGGACGGGGTGTTTTCCGGCGTCTCCTTCGACCTGCGCGCCGGCGAGGTGCTGGGCATCGCCGGGCTGATGGGCTCGGGGCGCACCAACGTCGCCGAGACGCTGTTCGGGGTGACCCCGGCCACCGCCGGCGAGATCCGCATCGACGGCCAGCCGGTGCGCATGAACGATCCCTGCCTCGCCATCCAGAAAGGCCTGGCGCTGCTCACCGAGGACCGCAAGGACACCGGCATCTTTCCCTGCCTGTCGGTGGGGGAAAACATGGAGGTGGCGGTGCTGAACGGCTTCGCCAGCGGCGGCTTCGTGCAGCAGCAGCGCCTCGATCAGCTCTGCGAGGAGATGCGCCAGCAGCTGCGGGTGAAGACCCCCTCGCTGGACCAGTGCATCGCCAACCTCTCCGGCGGCAACCAGCAGAAGGCGCTGATCGCCCGCTGGCTGATGACCCGCCCGCGCATCCTCATCCTCGACGAGCCCACCCGCGGCATCGACGTCGGCGCCAAGGCCGAGATCTACCGGTTGATCGCCAAGCTGGCCGCCGAGGGCCTGGCGGTGATCATGATTTCTTCCGAACTGCCCGAGGTCCTGGGCATGAGCGACCGGGTGATGGTGATGCACGAAGGCACCGTCACCGGCTTTCTCGATCGCGGCGAAGCCACCCAGGAGCGGGTCATGCACCTGGCCTCGGGCAATCCCGTACTGCACTAGCGCGCGTCACGCGCGGCGGGTGCCTGCCCGCCGCCTCCGGCCTATAACGAGGTAGAACAAGATGAGTGCCCTCCTGGACAAGAAAACCGCCGAGCTACCCACCGCGCGCCCGCGGCGCCGCATCCCCACCGAGCTGGGCATCCTGCTGGTGCTGCTGGGCATCGGCCTGGCCTTCGAGGCCTTCGGCTGGGTGCTGCGCGACCAGAGTTTCCTGATGAATTCCCAGCGCCTGGTGCTGATGATCCTGCAGGTCTCGATCATCGGCCTGCTGGCCATCGCCGTGACCCAGGTGATCATCACCACCGGCATCGACCTCTCCTCCGGCTCGGTGCTGGCGCTGTCGGCCATGGTGGCGGCGAGTCTGGCCCAGACCTCGGACTTCGGTCGCGCGGTGTTTCCCTCGCTGACCGACCTGCCGGTCTGGGTGCCGGTCATGGCCGGCCTCGGGGTGGGGCTGCTGGCCGGTGCCATCAACGGCAGCATCATCGCCGTCACCGGCATCCCGCCCTTCATCGCCACCCTCGGCATGATGGTCTCGGCTCGCGGCCTGGCGCGCTACTACACCGAAGGCCAGCCGATCAGCATGCTGTCCGACAACTACACCGCCATTGGCGCCGGGGCCATGCCGGTGATCATCTTCCTGGTGGTGGCGGTGATCTTCCACATCGCCCTGCGCTACACCAAGTACGGCAAGTACACCTATGCCATCGGCGGCAACATGCAGGCCGCGCGCATCTCCGGCATCAACGTCAAGAAGCACCTGATCATCGTCTACAGCATCGCCGGCCTGCTGGCGGGCCTGGCCGGGGTCGTGGCCTCGGCCCGCGCCGCCACCGGCCAGGCCGGCATGGGCATGTCCTACGAACTGGACGCCATCGCCGCAGCGGTGATCGGCGGCACCAGCCTGGCGGGCGGGGTAGGGCGCATCACCGGCACCGTGATCGGCGCGCTGATCCTCGGCACCATGGCCAGCGGCTTCACCTTCCTCGGGGTCGATGCCTACGTCCAGGACATCATCAAGGGCCTGATCATCGTGGTCGCCGTGGTCATCGACCAGTACCGCAACAAGCGCAAGGCCAAGCGCTAGGGCTGGCGCTTTCCCCTCTCCCCTGAGAGAGGGCTGCGCTTGCACCCGACCGCTTTTCCCCCTCTCCCTGGGAGAGGACTGCGCCTGCACCCGACCGCTTTCCCCCTCTCCCTCCGGGAGAGGGCCGGGGTGAGGGCAAGCCTGCACCCACCCTTCCTTTTACCCGGCCGGCTACTGGCTTGGCCGGCCGGGTCTTTCCATACCTCTGACGGAGAACGACATGCGCGACATCGGCATCGGTCTGATCGGCACCGGCTTCATGGGTCATGCCCACGCCCAGGCCTTCCATCACGCGGCGAGCAGCTTCAGTTTGCCGGTCCGTCCGCGGCTGGTGGCCCTGGCCGACGCCGATCCGGAACGCGCCGCCCGCTGCGCCGACGCCTGGGGTTTCGTCCGCAGCTGCGACTGGGAGCGCCTGATCGCCGATCCCCAGGTCGAGCTGGTGGCCATCACCACCCCCAACCTGCTGCACGCGCCCATGGCCCTGGCGGCCCTGGCGGCCGGCAAGGCGGTCTACTGCGAGAAGCCCCTGGCGGTCAGTCTGGACGAGGCCACGCGGATGCGCGACGCCGCGCGCCAGGCCGGGGTGGTCAACCGGGTCGGCTACAACTACCTGCAGAATCCCATGCTCAAGCAGGCGCGCGAGTTGATCCAGAGCGGCGAGCTGGGCGAGATCGTCAGCTTCAGTGGGGAATTCAGCGAAGACTTCATGGGCGATCCCCAGGGGCCCTTCACCTGGCGTTGCGAGACCCGCCAGGCAGGCGGCGCCCTGGCCGACCTGGGCAGCCATATCCTGTCGCTGGCGCGCTTTCTGCTCGGCCCGGTGGCGGCGCTGTGCGCCGATCTGCACACCGCCCATGGCCAGCGGCCCCACCAGGGCGGCACCCGCACGGTGGAGATCGACGACCAGGCCCATCTGCTGTTGCGCTTCGCCAGTGGCGCTCGCGGCACCCTGACCACCAGCTGGCTCAAGCACGGGCGCAAGAATCGCCTGGCCTTCGAGGTCTGCGGCACCCGCGGCACCCTCAGCTTCGACCAGGAGCGCCTCAACGAACTGCGCCTCTACCAGGTCGGCGACCGTCCGGGCCTGGCCGGTTTCCGTACCCTGCTGGCCGGTCCGCACCTGCCGGACTACGCCGCCTTCTGCCCGGCCCCCGGCCACCAGCTCGGCTACAACGAACTCAAGACCCTGGAGGTCCGCTCGCTGCTGGAGGCCCTGGGCGGCAACCCCGATCACACCGGCGTCGACTTCCAGGAGGCCTGGGAGGTGGAGCGCCTGGCCCAGGCCGCGCGGCAATCGGCGCAGGAGGAGCGCTGGGTCAGACTCTAGTCTGGGGTAGGATGCCGGGATCATCCCGCGCGAGGATTGTCCCCTTTCCATGACCACACTCTCCGGCGACGGCCTCACCCCGGCCCGGCGCATGAAGCTCATCGCGCTGCTGCTGCTGTTCCTGGCGGCGGCGCTCTACTGCTTGGCCACCGCCCTCGAAGCCCGCCATCCGGCCTGGGGCTACGCCGCCGCCTTCGCCGAGGCGGCCATGGTCGGCGCCATCGCCGACTGGTTCGCGGTGACCGCGCTGTTCCGCCATCCGCTGGGCCTGCCGATTCCCCACACCGCCATCATCCCGCGCAACAAGGCCGGGGTCGGGCGCAAGCTGTCGGACTTCATCTGCCTGCACTTCCTCGCCACGCCCCAGGTGCTGGCCAAACTGGAGGAACTGGACGCCGCCGGGCGCCTGGCCGGCTGGTTGCGTCAGCCGGACAACGCCGCTGCGGTGGCCAGCCAGGCCACCGGCGTCGCCCGCTATTCCCTGGAGGCCCTGCGCGAGGTGCGGGTGCAGGCCTTCATCCGCCGGGTGGCGGTGGAGCGGCTGCAGCGCCTGGACGTGGCGGCGCTGTCCGGCGAACTGCTCGACATGCTGACCGCCGACGGCCGCCACCAGGCGGTGCTCGACGAGGTGCTGCAGGAGATCGATCGCCTGCTGCAGGACGAAGACACCCAGGCGCTGATCGCCCGCACCATTGGCGGCGAACTGCGCACCCTCAAATACCTGGGGCTGGACGAGCGGGTCGGGCGCTGGTCGGCGATCAAGGTGGTGCAGGCGGTGTCGCGGCTGATCGGCGAGATCAGCCATGACCGCGAGCACGAGTTGCGGCGGCATTTCGATGGCTATCTGGTCGGCTTCATCGAGCGCCTCAAGCAGGACCCGGCCTTTCGCCTGCGCGGCGAACAGTTGCGCGACCGGCTGCTGGAGCACCCGGCGCTGGCGGGTTATCTACAGGAGCTGTGGGACGAATTGGTGAACTGGCTGCAGGCGGATCTCGCCGCGCCGGATTCGCGCATCCGCCGCCGCCTGGGCCGGCTACTGGCCGAACTGGGCGAGACGCTCAGTCGCGACGAAGCCATGAGACGCTGGATCAACGAGCAGCTGATGGCGGTGGCGCCGCCCTTCATCGACCGCAACCGCCAGCGCATCGGCGACTACATCGCCGAGCGGGTAGCCGCCTGGGATACCGATGAACTGGTCCAGCAACTGGAGCAGAGCGTCGGCAAGGACCTGCAATTCATCCGCATCAACGGCACCCTGGTGGGCGGCCTGGTGGGGCTGGTGCTGCATGCCCTGACGCAGTGGTTCGGGCCGGGGTAGGGCAGCCCGAGCACGCGTGGAAAAGGCTGCGCCGTTTTCCACCCTACCGCTGCCTGCTCTAACGGTGTGGTTGGGGCCGGGCTAGGAGGCTTGGGCGCATCTTCATCGCGGCCATGGGCCGCTCCTACAAGAGCCTCATCCCCTCTAGGAGCGGCCGCATCGGCGGACCGCCATGGCCGCGATAGTCTCGATTCCCGTAGCGTGGAAAACCGCGCAGCGTTTTCCACTGGCTGCCGCCGCTCAAGCTGATACATCGAGAACGTCACCCCCCTTGCCATACCACCCCCTCTCCCCCTGGGAGAGGGCCGGGGTGAGGGCACGCCCAGGCACCACATTTCCAGGTGACACCCCTCCACCCATCACCCCACCCGCACCCAAGCGGCGCCGCGCGGACTAATCCCTATAGTCATCGACCCGAGCGTCCCATGTATCGAATCGGCTTTGCCTGCATGTACCGTCACCCCGAGCGCAGCCTGTCGCTCAAGGAACTGGAGCAGGTCGAGCGGGCCTTCAACACCCGCACCACCACCCTGCGCTGGCTGGGCAGCGTCGAGCGCGCCGCCGCCGAGGCCAAGTTGCTGGACGTGGTCACCCACAACCTCGACGCCCAGCTGAGATTCGTCGAGCACGTCGCCGACCTGCCGGACAATCTGCGCATGCTGCGCCTGAGCAGCGACCTGCTGCCCTTCTACAGCCACGCCGAATTCGCCTACTTCTATCGCTCCCAGGAATTGCAGGCGTTGCTGGAGGATCGCTTCGGCCGACTGGGCGAGCTGGCGCGCCGCCGCGATGTGCGGCTGTCGCTGCACCCCGGGCAATTCTGCGTGCTGGGCTCGGATCGCCCGGAGGTGGTGGAGAACAGCCTGAAGGAATTCGAATACCACGCCGACATGATCCGCCTGATGAGCTACGGCCAGACATTCCAGGACTTCAAGTGCAACGTGCACATCGCCGGTCGCCTGGGCGTGCCGGGCATCCGCGCGGTCTGGCCACGTCTTTCCAGCGAGGCGCGCAACTGCATCACCTTCGAGAACGACGAAAAGACCTATGGCGTCGACGACTGCCTGCAACTGGCCGACCTCGCCCCCGTGGTGCTGGACATCCACCACTGCTGGATCCACGAGGAGGCCTACATCGATCCCTGGGAGCCACGGGTAGCGCGCATCATCGACAGCTGGCGCGGGGTGCGTCCGGCCATGCATTACTCCCAGCCGCCGGAGGCGCTGATGGAAATGGGCGTCTCGCCCAGCGAGCGTATCGACATCAAGTTCCTGTTGCAGCAGATCAGCAAGCGGCTGCTCTATGCCCACAGCGACATGATGTGGAACGACTGGTGCAACCGCTACGCCTGCCAGTTCCTCGACCGCTTCGACATCATGTTCGAAGCCAAGCACAAGAACGTCACGGTGCGGGATTTCTACGACCGCTACCTGGGCGGCGACGGCAGCCTGCCGCCGGCGGATCACGACATCCTTGCGGGCCAGGATGTCGCCAACCCGTAGCGTGGAAAACCGCGCAGCGTTTTCCGCTGGGCAGTCAGAGCTGACCAGTGGACAAGGCTTCGCCGTTGTCCACGCTAGGGGAGCCAGTACGTACGTTGGGTTGAGACGGCTCCTCTGTCGAGGGATGTTCGACCCCGGGCACTGTTGGGCTTCGCTGCGCTCAGCCCAACCTGCGAGAGCGCCGCAACATGCCGCAATGAGCCGGGCGGGCGATCGGCTGGAAGAACCGCTTAACTCAAGGGTCACCTTTCCGAATCCGATCGTCGCGAGGCCCGCCATGCCGACCCGTCGCCATTTCCTGCAGACCACCACCGCCCTGGCTGCGGCCGTGACCGCCGCGCCCTGGCTGTGGCAAAGTGCCCAGGCCGCCGAGCCGCTGCTGACCCGCAAGATCCCGCGCACCGGCGAGGCGCTGCCCGTCATCGGCCTGGGCACCTCGGGCAATCTCGATGTCGACCTGAACGACGCCACCCTGGCGCCGCTGCAGGAGGTGCTCAAGGCGTTGCTCGACGGCGGTGGCACCCTCATCGATACCGCGCCCAGCTATGGCAACTCCGAACGGGTGGCCGGCGAGCTGGTCAGGCGGGCCCAGGCCCGCGACAAGGTCTTTCTCGCCACCAAGATTTCCTCTACCGGCCGCGAACGCGGCGCGGCGCAACTGGCCGCCAGCTTCAAGGCCCTGCAGACCGAGCGCCTGGATCTGGTCCAGGTGCACAACCTGCAGGACACCGCCAACCAGCTGGCCCTGCTGCGCGAACAGCAGCAGGCCGGCAAGGTGCGCTACGTGGGCGTCACCCATTATCGCGAAGCGGCGCTGGACGATCTGCTCGCTACCTTGAAAAAGGAAAAGGTCGACTTCGTGCAGTTCAACTATTCCGTGGGCGAGCGCGAAGCCGAAAAACGCCTGCTGCCCTATTGCCGCGACCAGGGCATCGCCGTGCTGATCAATAGGCCCTTCCAGCGCGGCAACCTGCTCTCCGGCACCCGTGGCAAGCCACTGCCGCCGCTGGCCGCCGAACTGGGCGCGACCAGCTGGGCGCAGCTGCTGCTCAAGTTCATCCTCGCCGACCCGGCGGTGACCGCGGTGATCCCCGCCACCAGCAATCCGCGCTACATGGTCGACAACCTCCAGGCCGGACGCGGGCGGCTGCCCGATGCGCGCCAGCGCGAGGCCATCGCCGGGCTGTTCGCCTAGATGAAGGACTGGCTCGGTCGCGTCCTCGACGCCCGCGCCGGTGAGTCGTCCGCGGCCCTGGCGGGCTTTGCGCTGTTTCTCTGCCTGTTCGCCGGCTACTTCATGCTGCGGCCGATCCGCGAGGCCATGGGCATCGCCGGCGGCGTGGAGAATCTGCAGTGGCTGTTCACCGCCACCTTTGTGGTGATGCTGCTCGCCGTGCCGCTGTTCGCCTGGCTCAATTCGCGGGTGGCGCGGATTCGCTTCGTTGACTGGGTCTATGGCTTCTTCGCGCTCAACCTCCTGGCCTTCGCCGCCTGCTTCGCAAGCTTAGGCGACAGCGTCTGGCTGGCACGCACCTTCTATGTCTGGATCTCGGTCTACAACCTCTTCGTGGTCTCGGTGGCCTGGAGTCTGATGGCCGATGTCTTCGACGGCGCCCAGGCGCGGCGGTTGTTCGCCTTCATCGCCGCCGGGGCCAGTGTCGGCGGGCTGCTCGGGCCGGTGCTGGCCGCCGCCCTGGCGCCCCTGATCGGCGAAGCGGGCCTGGCGCTGCTGGCCGCCGCGCTGCTGCTCCTGGCGCTCAGGCTCAAGGCCTATCTGATGGGCTGGCGCGAGACCCGCGGTGCCGGACGCCCGGGTGCGCCGCCGACCGAAAGCCCACGTCGCCCGGTGGCCGGCAATCCCTTCAGCGGCCTGACCCGGGTGCTGGCCTCGCCCTATCTACTGGCGGTGAGCGCCTTCGTCATCCTGCTGGCCACGGTCAGCACCTTTCTCTACTTCGAGCAGGCGCGACTGGTGGCCGAGCTGTTTCCCGATCGCGCCCGCCAGGTGCAGGTGTTCGGCCTGCTGGACTTCGTGGTCCAGGCCGGTGCCCTGGTCAGCCAGGTGCTGATCACCGGCCGCCTGGCCCAGCGCTTGGGCGTGCGCGTCCTGCTGGCCGGGGTGCCGCTGCTGATGTGCATCGGCTTCCTGGGCCTCGCGCTGCTGCCCACCTTCGCCATGCTGGCGGGGCTGATGATCGTCAGGCGGATCGGCGAATACGCCTTCATCCGCCCGGGCCGCGAGATGCTCTTCGCGCCGCTGGACGCCGAGACCCAGTACAAGGCCAAGAACTTCATCGACACCGTGGTCTATCGCGCCGGTGACGCCGCCAGCGGCTGGGCCAAGAGTCTGCTGGATCTGCTCGGCCACGGCGCCTGGCTGCCGGCGCTGGTGGGCGCCGGCTGCGCGGCGCTCTGGGCCTGGCTCGGCTTCTACCTGGGGCGGCGGGCGGATCAGGCGGCCCAGGCCGGCGAGGCGGAGCCGCGCTGAATGCCGGCTGAATCGTTGTAGCTGGAAACACACCGGGGCTCCGAGGGGCGACCGGCGGGGTGCTAAGGTAAGACCTCTTCCTCGCCTCAGGGCCCTCCATGTTCCGCTCCCGCGCCATGATGTATCTGGTTCTCTTCGCCCTGCACCTGTTCATCGGCCTCAGCGTCATCGGTGACCTCGGGCTGACGCCGGCCGCCCAGCTACCCTTCTGGGCCCTGCTGCTGCTGTCCTTCGTCCTGGTGCCCCTGGGCTTTCGTTCGCGGGACATGAATTCGCGCCTGCTGGCCTGGGCGGCGCTGATCGCCATGGGCGTGTTCTCCAGCCTGGCGGTGTTCAGCCTGCTGCGCGGTCTGGTGGTGGCCCTGGCCAGCCTCATCGGTCAGCCGCTGGACGCCGCCTGGCGCGTCGGCAGTGCCTGGGCGGTGCTGGGACTGGTGCTGCTGGTGGCCCTGCGCAGCGTCTACAACGCCCGCCGCACGGCCAGGGTCAAGGAAGTGGAAGTGGCCTTGCCCAGCCTGCCCTCCGGCCTGGACGGACTGCGCATCGTGCAACTGAGCGACCTGCACATCGGCCCGACCATCAAGGCCGGCTATCTGCAACGCATCGTCGACCGGGTCAACGGCCTGGACGCCGATCTGGTGGCCATCACCGGTGACCTGGTGGACGGCAGCGTGGCTGAACTGCAGCACGAATTCCTGCCGCTGCAAGGGCTCAAGGCGCGCTTGGGCACCTACGCCATCACCGGCAACCACGAATACTATTCCGGCGCCGAAGCCTGGGTGCGCACCTGGCGCGACCAGGGCCTGACCGTGCTGCTCGACGAGCATCGGGTGCTGCAGCACCAGGGCACGCCCTTCGTGCTGGCCGGCATCACCGACTACTCGGCGCCGCTCTATGTGCCCAGCCACCGCAGCGACGCCGCCGCCGCCTTCGCCGGCACCCCGGAAGGCCTGTTCCGCCTGCTGCTGGCCCACCAGCCGCGCTCGGCGCCCAAGGCCGAAGCCGCCGGCGCCGATCTGCAGCTCTCCGGCCACACCCACGGCGGCCAGTTCTGGCCCTGGATGCACTTCGTGCGCCTGCAGCAACCCTGGGTGGCCGGCATCCACCGCCTGGGTCGACTGACCGTCTACATCAGCCGCGGCACTGGCTACTGGGGCCCGCCGATGCGTTTCGGCGCGCCGAGCGAGATCACCCTGATCAGGTTGCGGCGGGGGTAGCGCCAATAGCCGGTCCACAAGAACCCTGAGCCAGAGGCCTTCCTTTCGTTGGCCCCTGATCGCGCGTGGCAAAAGGTAGATAGATGGCCTTTTGCTACTGCTTGTCCTCGGGGGACAGATCCTTATCCTCGTCCCTACCGTCACCCGGACGCTCCAGCGTCCAAGGACAAACTGCAACACGGATAAGGATGTATCGCCATGACGAGGACAGTGGCTTTCTTGCTGGTCCCCGAGGTGCTGATGCTGGATTTCGCCGGGCCGGTGGAGGTGTTCTCCATCGCCAATCGCTATCTGCCGGCGGCCGACCACTATCGCATCGTGACCATCGCCGCGGGGCGGCGGCGGACCCTGCGTTGTTCGAATGGCATGACGATACGCACGGAGCTCACCACCCAGCAAACGCCGGGGGCCTACGACCTGCTGCTGGTGCCCGGCGGGCCGGGTGCCTATCTGGAGCCCCATCCCGACGTCGCGGCCTGGCTACGGCAGGTGCCCGCGCAGTGCCCGCGCTACGGGGCGGTCTGCACCGGCACCTTTCTGCTCGGCAGCGCCGGTCTGCTCGATGGCCGGCGGGTGACCACCCACTGGAATTATCGCGAACGCCTGGCGCGCCGTTTTCCCCGCGCCCAGGTGACCGCCGACGAGATCTACCTGAGCGACGGCCCGCTGCTCACCTCGGCCGGAGTCACCGCCGGCATCGACCTGGCGCTGGCGCTGGTGGCCGAAGACCACGGCAAGGCCATCGCCCGGGAGGTGGCCAAGGTGCTGGTGGTGGTGACCCAGCGGCAGGGCAAGCAGGCCCAGTTCAGTCCGCTGTTCGACGAGCCGGAGGCGACCACCGCCATCACCCGGGTGCAGCAGCATGTCGTAGCGAACATCGACCAGGCCTATTCGATCAGCCGGCTCGCCGAACTCGCCACCATGGGCACCCGCAACTTCGCCCGGGTGTTCAAGCGCGACACCGGCATGACGCCCCTGGAGTTCGTGCTCAGGGCGCGCATCGATCATGCGCGCGAATTGCTGGAGACCTCCGAGCTGCCGCTGAAGACCGTGGCCTTTCGCAGCGGCTTCGCCAGCGATCGCTGCATGCGCGCCGCCTTCCAGAGCCATCTGGGGCTGACCCCGGCGCAGTACCGCTACCAGTTCAGCTGAACGCAGCTGCGGATGGCGGTATCACGCCCATCGATGGCAGCTTCTGGCCGTAGATCGTCATACGCCTTGCCTGGGCAGCGGCCAGAATGGTCATACCTATCGGCAAGGAGAGGCGCCTACCGGTGAGGGGGCTGCGGAGCCAGGTGCCCGCAGGACCCGCAGCGAGGGGGCGCGACATGGTCATGCAAGAGCCCAAGTCCCTGGAAGACGCCAGTGCCTTCCGCTTCTGCGGCCTGGTCCTGGATGCGCGCCGGCGCCTGCTGCTGGATGGCGAGCGGCCGCTGCCCCTGAGTGGGCGCGCACTGGATATCCTGCGGGTGCTGCTGGAGCACCCCGGCGAGCTGGTCGGCAAGCAAACCCTGATGGCCCGGGTCTGGCCCGGCGCCGTCGTCGAGGACATCAATCTGCGGGTGCACATCTCTGCCCTGCGCCGGGTGCTGCGGCCCTACAGCGATCGGGATCCCATTCTCAGCGCCCGGCAGCGCGGCTACGGCTTCGCCCTGGCGGTGGAGCGCCTGAACGAAGCGGACCTCACGCCGCTGGCCGAGACGCCGCTGCCCCTGACGCCCCTGGAAGGGCGCGACACCAGCCTGGTCGAATTGCGTCGCCTGCTCGCGCAACGTCGCCTGGTGTCGGTGGTGGGCACCGGCGGTGTCGGCAAGTCGCTGCTGGTCCAGCACCTGCTGCCCACGCTGGAAGACTTCGCCGACGGGATCCAGAGTCTCGATCTTGCGGCGCTGGGCCACATGATGGCGCTGGTGGACCGTCTCGCCAGTGACCTGGGCCTGGCCAGCGGTAGTGGCCTGCCGGCGCTGCAGGAGGCGCTGGCCACGCGGCGCCTGCTGCTGGTGCTGGACAACGCCGAGCGCCTGGTCGAACCCGCGGCCTGGCTGGTGGAAAACCTGCTGCAGGGCTGTCCGCAACTCAGGGTACTGGTCACCAGTCGCGAAGCCCTGCGGGTGGAAGGCGAGGCCGTGTTGCGCCTGGCGCCGCTGCCGGTCGCGCAACCACCCGCGCGGCAACTGCGCGACGCCATGCGCGAGCCGGCCTTTCGCCTGTTCGTCCGACGTGCCCGGGCGCGCCTGCCGGGGCTGCAGCTGCGGCCGGCCGACGTGCAGCTGGTGGGCGAGATCTGCCGCCGCAGCGAAGGCGTGCCCCTCGCGCTGGAGATCCTGGCCGAGCAGGTGGCGGCGCTGGGCCTGGCGGGGGTACTGGCGCAACTCGACGGCGGCTATTACCTGAGCGTGGCCGGACGGCGCACGGCGGCGCAACGCCAGCGCAGCCTTGGCGCCATGCTCGACTGGAGTCTGCACAGCCTGAGCGAGTCGGAATTCGCCGTGCTGGCGACCCTGGCCGAGGCCGGCGAGCGCTTCAGTCGTCAGCAGGCCCTGCGCCTGGCGGCGCAGCGCGGGCTGGAGGAGGCCTTGTTCATTCCCCTGCTGGGGCAACTGGTGGACAAGTCGCTGATCCTGGTGGAAGGCAGCGGGGCGGCCCTAGGCTACCGCCTGCTGGCCATGCTGCGGCTGCACCTGCGCCAGTTCCGTCAGCAACCGCCGCTCCAGGGCCTGCTGTTGCCAGGCCAGCGGCGGGACCCCGACGGCGCGGGTGAACACCCGGCTCAGATGCGCCTGATCGAAGAAGCCGCACTCCAGGGCGATCGCCGCCAGGGGTAGTCGGTGCTCGGCGAGCAGGTGCCGGGCACGGTCGATGCGTTGCTGGCGCAACCATTCCAGGGGGGCGAGTCCGGCGCTGAGCTTGAACTGGCGGGTGAAGTGACTGCGCGACAGGCCGCAGACGGAGGCGACCTGGCTGACGCTGATGCCGCGCTCCAGATGCTGCAGCAGGACTTCCTTGGCCAGCCGTTCCTGCCAGGCTGCCAAACCGACCAGTCGGGTACTGGATAGAGCCAGGGTGCTATCGACGGTCATGGACATGGCGCTCTCCCTATCAAACCAGCCGCGTGGCGCGACCGCCTGGATGAGAATGATTCCGTGCAGTTGTCTGACGTGCGAGTTGGCTATCGTTAATTAGCGTTAAGACGGCAACCGTCTAGGCGCAATACTGTCGCGACGGACTTGGCCGAGCGTGCCGGCGGGCCAGCAGGTGCCAGCCCAGCAGGGCGAGGCCGAGCAGACCGGCGAGCAGCAGGGGCGCCGGGCCATAGGCCTGGAGTCCGTCGAGCAGGGCCAGGATGTGCGCCTCGAACAGCCGACCCAGGGCCAGGCCGGAGCCGATCCACAGGGTGGCGCCGCCCAGGTCGTAGGCCAGGAAGCGCCGCAGGGGCATGGCACTGGCCCCGGCGCTGAGGGTGGCGAGGGCCGCGGCGCCGGGAATGAACTTGGCCACCAGTAGCAGGCCGGGCAAGCGGGTGGCGGCCGGGACATGCCCCGGCAGATGGCGCAGCAGCCAGGCACCATGCCGCCGACCGGCCCAGTACCAGAGCAGATCGGCCACCCCGGTGACCGCCACGGTAGCCAGAAGCGCCAGGAGCAATTCGGCCTCATCGGCCGCCGCGCCCATCACCACCAGCGAGGGATAGGCCGGTACCGGCAGGCCCAGCTGTTCGCCAAAGACGTTCAGCGTCAGCCAGAGGGTGGCGTTACCGGCCACCAGGGAGGTCAGGGCTTGGGTGCTCATGGCGCGTTCTCGGCAAGGGGAGGCCGAGTGAGCGGCCTCCTAGCGCAAGCGGGGCATACGATTTCGCGAGCTAGAGCCAAACAAGGCGAAAAGACCTGAGGAAGCGGAGTTTACGAGTGGTAAATGAGCATTCCGAAGGTCTTTTCAACGCAGTGTGGCCGACGCGCAGCAAATCGTAGTCAGGGCATTTGCGGCAGTTCGTTGGGCCGCAGATCGAACACCAGCACCTCGGCGTCGGTGCCGTGGGCCAGCTGCAGCTCGCGTTCGCCGCGCAGCCTTGCGCCGTCACCGGCCTGCAGCAGGACGCCGTTCAGCTCCAGGCTGCCGCGGGCGACGTGCACATAGGCATGGCGCTCGGGGGCCAGTTGCAGGCGGGCGCTCTCGCTGCCGTCGAACAGCCCGGCGTAGACGCGGGCGTCCTGGCGCACTTCCAGCGAACCCTCGGCGCCGTCCGGCGAGATGATCAGGGCCAGGCGACCACGCTTGGCCGCGGTGCTGAAGTGCTGCTGCTGGTAGCGCGGTTCGGCGCGGCGCACGTTGGGCACGATCCAGATCTGCAGGAAGTGCACCCGCTCGCTTGCGGAGTGGTTGTACTCGCTGTGGCTGACGCCGCTGCCGGCGCTCATCAGCTGGACGTCACCGGGGCGGATCACCGAGCCGGTGCCCAGGCTGTCCTGGTGCTCCAGGGCGCCTTCGAGCACGTAGGAGAAGATCTCCATGTCGCGATGCGGGTGCTCGCCGAAGCCCTGGCCCCCGGTCACGGTGTCGTCGTTGATCACCAGCAGGTCGGAAAAGCCCTGTTCCGCCGGATTGCGGTAGCTGGCGAAGGAAAAGGTGTGGAAGGACTTGAGCCAGCCGTGGTTGGCGGCGCCGCGATCGGAAGCTTTACGAATGGCCAGCATGATGAGGCTCCTTGTCTGAAGGGGGCGCGGTCTGTACCGACGCCATGGAAGTCATCCTACTGTGGCGCTGCGGTTTGATTAACGGGCTGGGAGGAGAATGGTCGTCCTATCCTGGTTGACGATGCCTCGAGCTGGGTGGCGTCAGATCCTGGTCCGCGATCACCGAACCGGGCGCGGACGGCCAGGCCAGAGCCGTACCGCCAGGGCCAGCAGGGCGGTGGCCAGCGCCAGGCCGGCGACGCCACTCCAGCCCAGCCGGGCCAGCAGCAGGCTGCCCAGGGCGGCACCGCTGGCCATGCCGATGAACATGCCGGTGAAGAGCACCGCGTTGAGTCGGCTGCGCGCCTCGGGCTCCAGGCCGTAGACCTGGGCCTGGTGGGCGATCAGGGTGGCCTGGACGCCCAGGTCGAAGACCACCGTCGCCAGCGCCAGCAGCACCAGACCGGTCACGCCCGGTAGCCAGGGCAGCAGGAGCAGGCTGGCGAAGGCCAGGGCCGCCAGGCCGATGCCCAGCCGCGTTACCCACTCCGAGCCATGGCGATCCGCCAGGCGGCCGGCCCAGGGCGCGGCCAGGGCACCGGCGGCACCGGCCAGGCCGAAGGCGCCGGCGGCGGCGCTGCCCAGCTGGAAGGGCCCGGCGTGCAGATAGAGGGCGAGGGTCGACCAGAAGGCGCTGAAGCCGACCGACAGCAGGCCTTGCGCCAGGGTCGCCCGGCGCAGGGCGGCATGGCGGCGCCAGAGCGCGCCCAGGGAGCCGAGCAGGGCCGGATAGCTGAGTTGGGTGGTGGCGGCGAAGGCGGGCAGGCCGCGCCAGACCGCCACGCCGATGGCGGCGATGCTCAGGGCGGCGAACAGATAGACCGCCCGCCAGCCAAGCCACTCGCCCACCAGGCCGCTGACCACCCGGGATAGCAGGATGCCCAGCAGCAGGCCGGTCATCACCGTGCCGACGATGCGTCCGCGCTCGGCCGGCGGCGCCAGGGTCGCGGCGGCGGGCACCAGGTCCTGGGCCACGGTGGCGGCCAGCCCGGTCACCAGGCTGGCCAGCAGCAGCCCGTGCAGGCCCGGCGCCAGGCTGGCGCCCAGCAGCGCCAGCAGCAGTACGGCCAATTTGGCCAGGATGATGCGACGGCGGTCGAAGCGATCACCCAGGGGTGCGAGCAGCAGCAGACCCAGGGCATAGCCGAGCTGGGTGAGGGTGGGGATCAGCCCGACGTCGGCAGCGGGCGCGGGCAGGGCACTGGCCAGGGTGCCCAGCAGGGGTTGGCTGTAATAGAGGTTGGCCACGCTGAGGCCGGCGCCGGTGGCCAGCAGGCCGAGCAGGGCAGGGGACAGGCCGGTACGGTGCGCTGAGGTCTGGCTATGCGGGAGTGGAATGTCGTTCATGGCGGTTCATCCGGTGGGAAGACGATGAGCGCATTCTCGACCAGAGCTGTCGCGACCTGTAGCCGAACGCCAGGTACAGGGGGTATACGTAGGCCGTATGAACAGTACCTTTTCTCACGACCGTCTCGACCTGCTGGAGACCTTCATCCGCATCGTCGAGGCCGGCAGTCTGTCGGCGGCCGCGCGTCAGCTCGGCACCACCCAGCCCACCGTCAGCCGACGGCTGCAGGCACTGGAAGCGGCGCTGCAGGTGCGTCTGGTGCAGCGTTCGACCCATGCCCTGCGCCTGACCGAGGATGGCCAGCGCTGCTATCGCCAGGCCCAGCAACTGCTCGGCGACTGGCAGGCCTTCGCCGCCGCCCTGCACGGCGCCCATGCCGAGCCCGAGGGACGGCTGCGGGTGGTGATGCCCCATGCCTTCGGTCAGGAGCAGTTGCTCGATCCCCTGGAGACCTATCTGCGGCGCTATCCGGGCATGCAGGTGGACTGGGTGCTCAGTGACCGCGCACCGAATTTCGTCGCCGATGGCGTCGACTGCGCGATTCGGGTGGGGGCGGTGGAGGATTCGGACACCGTGGCGGTGCGCCTGGGCGATGTCCAGCGCATCCTGGTGGCGGCGCCGGACCTGGCAGGCACGCTGAGGGCACCCGAGGAGCTGACGGCGCTGCCCTGGATCGCCATGACCCAGTTCTACCAGACCGAATTGCGCCTGCAGCTGGGTTCTTCTGGCGAAAGCCGGCTGATCCCCTTGCGGGCGCGGCTGGCCACCGAGAGTCTCTTCGTCGCCCGGCATGCCGCGGTGCGGGGACTGGGCTGCGCGGCGCTGTCGCACTGGATGGTACGCGAGGACGTCGCCGCGGGGCGCCTGGTACATCTGCTCCCCGAATGGCAGGCCACGCCCCTGCCGATTTATCTCATCTATCCCTACGCCCGGGTCTATCCGGCGCGACTGCGCCTGTTCCTCGAGCTGGTGCGCGAGGCCTGCGCCAGGATGCTGGATGTGACGGCGCCCGCCTGAACCCAAGGATCCAGGCGGGCGCAACGAGCGAGGGCGATCAGGCCAGCCGGGCCGCCCGCAGCGGTCGCCGGCCATCCAGGCTCAGGGCCCCGGCGCCGAAGGCCGCCACCTGCAGCAGGCCCCCGGCGATGGCGACGTTCTTGAGGAAGTGGATCAACTGATTCTGGTCGGCGAAGTGGCTGTGGAACACCAGGGCGGTGACCAGGGTGAAGGCGGCCATGGCCAGGGCCACCGGCCGGGTGCGATAGCCGATCAGCAGCAGGCTGGCGAGGCCCAGCTCCACCACCAGGGCGCCCAGGTAGGCGAGGTCCGGGAAAGGCAGGCCCATGGCGGCGATGTAGCCCTTGGTGGCGGCCGGGGCGAGCAGTTTGCCCACGCCACTGAACAGGAAGAGGCTGGCGAGCAGCAGGCGGCCGGTGGTGGCGGTGAGGGCTTGGGTGGTGTTCATCGTCAGCTGTCCTTTAAAGGTCTGGCATCCGGCTTGGATGCGATGGGCGCAGATTACTGTCCACCTTGAAATCGATTAAGTAGCTGGTCGGCGTTTTACCGTCACGCATGAGTTGACTGTTCGGCACGTTCAGGCCGCTGTTGTGACCTGAATCCTTTCACCTGCACGCCACAGCACAGGCGTACAAAAACCAGCACAGACGTCCAAGGCCGCTCCCCAGCGTCCGGGCGAAAGTCCGCCCCATCGACGGCGCGGGGCTTTTCTCGCAGCCGACTCTCTCATCAGGAGGATGGGCCATGCGCGAGACGCGACTGGATCTGGGACTCTTGTTCCTGCGCCTGGGTGGCGCCGGACTGCTCCTGGCGGTGCACGGCCTGCCCAAGGCGCTGCATTTCCGCCAGCAGCTTGGGCTGATCGAGGACCCGCTGCACCTGGGCGCCTGGCCGACCCTGGGTTTCGCCGTCTTCGCCGAGGTGCTCTGCCCGCTGTTGATCGCCCTCGGCTGGGCGACGCGCCTGGCCTGCCTGCCGATCCTGGGGCTGCTGCTGATCGCCCTGCTGGTGGTGCATCCGCAGTGGTCGCTGGAAGAGGGCCAGTTCGGCTGGCTGCTGCTGGTGCTGTTCGGCACCCTGGCACTCACCGGACCGGGTCGCTACTCGCTGGAGGCGCGGCTGGCCAGGCGTCACGCCGCCCAGGGCGGTTTCGCCAGGGCCCTGTCATGAGCGCCGCGCTCGGGCAGGACCCGCACCAGGCCCACGGCCGCATCGTCACCCTGGTGATCCGCCACCAGCCCCTGGCCGGCCAGCACCAGGCCTATCAGCGCTGGCTGCAGCGCGCGGTCACCGCCGCCCGCGCGGCCTGCGGTCACCTCGGCGTGGACGTCATCCCGCCGGCCGAGGAGGGCGCCGCCTTCACCACCCTGGTGCGCTTCGCCGACGTCGAACAACTGCAGGCCTGGCTGGCCTCGCCGGAGCGCCAGGCGCTGATCGCCGAGGTGGCGCCGCTGCTGCGCGAGGCCGATGCGCCCGAGGTGCATGCCGACGCCGAATTCTGGTTCACCCCGCCACGCCCCGGCGTGCGCCAGCCACCGGCCTGGAAGCAGGCGGTGCTCACCTACCTGGTCATCGCGCCCCTGACGATGCTGATCCCGCCGCTGTGGCAGCCGCTGTTCGCGCGCTATCCGCTGCTGGCCGGCCCGGTGCCCAGCAACCTGCTGATCACCCTGTGCATCGTGCCACTGGTGGTGTTCCTGATCATGCCGAGGGTGAGCCGCCTGTGCGCGCCCTGGCTCAACGCCCGCTCGGGCGCCTTTTCCACTCCCCCCACCGCTAGAGGCGAACAACCATGAGCACCTTTACCACCCGCGACGGCGTCGAGATCTATTTCAAGGACTGGGGCAGCGGCAAGCCCGTGCTGTTCAGCCACGGCTGGCCGCTTGACGCCGATATGTGGGACTACCAGATGCACCATCTGGCCGCCAACGGCTATCGCGCCATCGCCTTCGACCGCCGCGGTTTCGGGCGTTCCGGCCAGCCGTGGAACGGCTACGACTACGACACCTTCGCCGACGACATCAAGGAGCTGATCGAGCACCTGGACCTGCGCGACGTCACCCTGGTGGGCTTCTCCATGGGCGGTGGCGACGTCAGCCGCTACCTGGCGCGCCACGGTTCGGCGCGGGTCGCCAAGCTGGCGCTGCTCGGCGCCGTCACCCCGCTGTTCGGGCAGAAGCCGGACTTCCCCCAGGGCGTTGACCAGGGCGTCTTCGACGGTATCCGTGGTGGTCTGCTCAAGGACCGCGCCCAGTTCCTCGCCGACTTCGCCCCGGTCTTCTATGGCACCAACCAGGGCCAGCAGGTCTCCGCCGGGGTCTTCACCCAGACTCTCAACATCGCCCTCCTGGCGTCGCTGAAGGGCACCCTGGACTGCGTCACCGCCTTCTCGGAAACCGACTTCCGCCCGGACATGGCCAAGGTCGACGTACCCACCCTGGTGATCCACGGCGACGCCGACCAGGTGGTGCCCTTCGAAACCACCGGCAAGCTCGCCGCCCAGCTGATCCGCGGCGCCGAACTCAAGGTGTACGCCGGCGCGCCCCACGGCTTCGCGGTGACCCACGCCGAGCAGCTGAATCGCGACCTGCTGGCCTTCGTCGCCCGCTGAACCTTCCCGGGCGCCCTGCGCCCGGGCTTCTGACCCTGGTCCCGGAGGCCACATGCAATACGCCGATCTGATCCTGCACAACGGCAAGCTCCACACCGTCGATCCCGAGCGCCCCGAAGCGACCGCGGTCGCCATCAGGGACGGCGTCTTTATCGCCGTGGGCAGCGACAGCGACGTCATGGCCTATCGCGGCCCGGCCACCCAGGTGGTCGACCTGCGCGGGCGCCGCGCCATCCCCGGCCTCAATGATTCCCACCTGCACCTGATCCGTGGCGGCCTCAACTACAACCTGGAGCTGCGCTGGGAGGGCGTGCCCTCGCTGGCGGATGCCCTGCGCATGCTCAAGGACCAGGCCGAGCGCACCCCGGCGCCCCAGTGGGTGCGGGTTGTGGGCGGCTGGAACGAATTCCAGTTCGCCGAGCGCCGCCTGCCGACCCTGGACGAACTCAACCAGGCGGCGCCGGACACCCCGGTGTTCATTCTCCACCTCTACGACCGGGCGCTGCTCAATCGCGCCGCCCTGCGGGTCGTGGGCTACACCAGGGACACGCCCAATCCGCCAGGCGGCGAGATCCAGCGTGATGCCCGCGGCGAGCCCACCGGCATGCTCATCGCCCGGCCCAACGCCATGATCCTCTACGCCACCCTGGCCAAGGGACCCAAGCTGCCGCTGGAATACCAGGTCAATTCCACCCGCCAGTTCATGCGCGAACTCAATCGCCTGGGGCTGACCAGCGCCATCGACGCCGGCGGCGGCTTCCAGAACTACCCGGACGACTATCAGGTGATCCAGGAACTGGCCGACGCCGACCAGCTCACCGTGCGCATCGCCTACAACCTCTTCACCCAGCGACCCAAGGAAGAGCTGACCGACTTCAAGAACTGGACCAGCAGCGTCACCCTGCACCAGGGCACCGACTTCCTCCGCCACAACGGCGCCGGCGAGATGCTGGCCTTCTCGGCGGCCGACTTCGAGGACTTCCTCGAACCGCGCCCGGACCTGCCGCCCACCATGGAAGCCGATCTGGAACCCGTGGTGCGCCACCTGGTGGAGCAGCGCTGGCCGTTCCGCCTGCACGCCACCTACGACGAATCCATCTCGCGGATGCTCGACGTCTTCGAAAGGGTCAACCGCGACGTGCCCTTCAACGGCCTGCCCTGGTTCTTCGACCATGCCGAGACCATCAGCCCGCGCAACATCGAGCGGGTCAAGGCGCTGGGCGGCGGCATCGCCATCCAGGACCGCATGGCCTTCCAGGGCGAATACTTCGTCGACCGCTATGGCGCCCAGGCCGCCGAGCAGACCCCGCCGATCCAGCGGATGCTGGCCGAAGGCGTGCCGGTGGGCGCGGGAACCGACGCCACCCGCGTCTCCAGCTACAACCCCTGGACCTCGCTGTACTGGCTGGTCAGCGGCCGTACCGTCGGCGGCCTCGCGCTCTACCCGGAAGGCCTGCCACGGGCCACCGCGCTGCAGCTGTTCACTCAGGGCAGTGCCTGGTTCTCCTCGGAACAGGGCAAGAAGGGCCAGCTGCGGGTGGGCCAGCTGGCCGACGTGGCGGTGCTCTCGGCGGACTTCTTCACGGTCGAGGAAGAGGCCATCAAGCACCTGGAGTCGGTGCTCACCGTGGTTGGTGGCCGCATCGTCCATGGCGCCGAGGAATTCGATCGTCTGGGTCCGCCGCCCCTGCCGGTCACCCCGGACTGGTCGCCGGTGGTCAAGGTGCCCGGTCACTGGAAACCCGGTGCGCCCCTGCAGGCCGCCGTGCACCAGTGCGCCGGTGCCTGTGCCGTGCATGGCCACGGCCATGAGCGGGCGCGCCAGAGCCGGGTGCCGGTAAGCGACTTCAGTGGCTTCTGGGGCGCCTTCGGCTGCTCCTGCTTCAGCTTCTGAGGAGCGCCGCCATGACCGCCGCCGCCGTGACTCCCAACGCCGCCTCGCCCTGGCAGCCGCTGCGCCAGCGCACCTTTCGCTGGTTGTGGCTGGCCAGCATCGCCTCCAACATCGGTACCTGGATGCACGAGGTGGGCGCCGGCTGGCTGATGACCTCGCTGTCCGCTAGCCCCCTGGCGGTGGCCCTGGTGCAGGTGGCGGGGGCGTTGCCGATGTTCCTGCTGGCGCTGCCGGCCGGCGCCCTGGCCGACATCGTCGACCGGCGCCGCTATCTGCTCGGCGTGCAGCTGTGGATGGCCGCGGTGGCCCTGGCCCTGGCTGGTCTGACCCTGGCCGGCTGGATGACCGTACCGCTGCTGCTGGGCCTGACCCTGGCCATGGGCGTGGGCACCGCGCTGATGCTGCCGGCCTGGTCGGCGCTGACCCCCGAGCTGGTCGACAAGAGCGAGTTGCCCGCTGCCATCGCCCTGTCCAGCCTGGGCATGAACGTGGCCCGCGCCCTCGGCCCGGCCCTGGCCGGGGTGCTGGTCAGCCTGGCCGGTCCCTGGCTGACCTTCGCCCTCAATGCCGTCTCCTTTTTTGCCGTGATCGTCGCGCTCCTGACCTGGCGACGCCAACCTGCAGCCGCCGTGCTGCCCGCGGAGCGCCTGCTGGGCGCCGTCCGGGTCGGCTTCCGCTATGCCCGCAGCTCGCTCCAGCTGCAGGTGGTGCTGGCCCGGACCGCCGCGTTTTTCCTCGGCGCCAGTGCCGGCATGGCCCTGCTGCCCCTGCTGGTACGCCAGGCCCTGCAGGGCACCGCCCTGGATTTCGGCATCCTGCTCGGCTGTGTCGGCCTGGGCGCCATCGGCGGCGCCATGCTCCTGCCGCGCCTGCGTGAAAGACTCTCCAGCGACCTGCTGGTGGCCGGCGCCAGTGCCCTCTATGCGCTGGTCCTGCTCGGCCTGGCCTGGATCCGCGACTTCGCCTGGCTGTTGCCGGTGATGCTGGCCAGCGGCCTGGCCTGGATCGCCGTGCTCTCCAGCCTGCAGGTGGCCGCCCAGACCGCCGTACCCGCCTGGGTGCGCGCCCGTGCCCTGGCCGTCTATATCCTGGTGTTCTTTGGCACCAGCGCCCTGGGCGGCTTCCTCTGGGGCGCCCTGGCCAGTCATTTCTCCCTGAGCGTGGCGCTGAGCGCGGCGGCCGGGGTGCTGCTGGTTGGCATCGGGCTGACCTGGCGCCTGCGCCTGCCGGTCACCCCGGCGGCGGACATCGCGCCTTCGCTGCACTGGCCGGCGCCCATCCTCGACGACTCCCTGGACCGCGAGCGCGGCCCGGTGATGGTCACCCTGGAATACGACATCGCCCCCGAGCACGGCCCGGCCTTTCGCCAGGCCATGCAGGCGGTGGGCGCCATGCGCCGGCGCAACGGCGCCTTCTCCTGGGCGCTGCTGCAGGACAGCGCCGAACCGCGCCGCTGGCAGGAATTCTTCTGCGACGAATCCTGGCTGGAACACCTGCGCCACCACCACCGCGTCACCCAGGGCGAACAGCGCCTGGAAGCGGCGGCGCGGCAGTACCAGACCCCCGGCGTACCCATCGCCATCCGCCATCTCCTGGGCGGCGCCTAGCGCAGCCCGTTACCTCATCAACCACCCCCCGAGGACTCCACCATGAGCAAGCCCTACAACCGTCTCGACAAGAACGATGCCGTCGTCCTGCTGATCGACCACCAGGCCGGTCTGATCTCCCTGGTGCAGGATTTCACCCCCAGCGACTTCAAGAACAACGTCCTGGCCCTGGCCAACAGCGCCAAGTTCTTTGGTCTGCCCACCATCCTCACCACCAGCTTCGAGCAGGGCCCCAACGGACCGCTGGTGCCCGAGCTGATCGAGCTGTTCCCCGAGGCGCCGTACATCGCCCGTCCCGGCCAGATCAACGCCTGGGACAACGAAGACTTCGTCGCCGCCATCAAGGCCACCGGCCGCAAGCAGCTGATCATCGCCGGCGTGGTGACCGACGTCTGCGTGGCCTTCCCGGCGCTGGCCGCCATCGCCGAAGGCTTCGACGTCTTCGTGGTGACCGATGCCTCCGGCACCTTCGACAAGACCGTGCAGCAGGCCGCCTGGGCGCGCATGAGCGCCGCCGGCGTGCAGCTGATGAACTGGTTCAGCGTGGCCTGCGAACTGCACCGCGACTGGCGCAACGACATCGAGGGCCTGGGCGCCCTGCTGTCCAACCACATCCCCAACTACCGCAACCTGATGACCAGCTACGCCAAGCTGGCCGCCAAGTAAGGTAAACGACGGTCAGGCGCCTCTCCCGGCGCCTGGCCTTCGCGGAGGGATGCCGTGAACCGCAACGACCTGCGCCGCATCGACCTGCACCTGCTGGTGGTGTTCGAAAGCCTGATGCACGAGCGCAACCTCACCCGCACCGCGGAAAAGCTCTTTCTTGGCCAGCCGGCCATCAGC
Source organism: Pseudomonas sp. RIT411 (assembly GCF_003057735.2). NCBI lineage: Bacteria > Pseudomonadati > Pseudomonadota > Gammaproteobacteria > Pseudomonadales > Pseudomonadaceae > Pseudomonas > Pseudomonas sp. RIT411. The sequence continues at coordinate 41,823 of NZ_QBIZ02000019.1, read as the reverse complement.
GCCGCCCTGGTGCGCCTGCGACAGTTCTTCGACGATCCCCTGCTGGTGCGCAGCGGTCGCGCCATGGAGCCCACGCCGCGCGCCCTGGCCATTCTCGAACGGCTGCGTCCGGCCCTGGACGGCCTGTCCAATGCCTTGAGCGAGGTCGACGACTTCGACCCCGGCGCCAGTCGCGCGGTGTTTCGCCTGGGCATGTCCGACGACGTCGAATGCGGCCTGCTGCCGCCGCTGCTGGCCCATCTGCGCGAGGTGGCGCCGCACTGCGTGCTGGTGGTGCGCAACGCCAACTTCCTGCTCCTGCCCGGGCTGCTGGCCAGTGGCGAGGTGTCCCTGGGCATCAGCTACACCACCCAGCTGCCGGCCAACGCCAAGTGCCGCACCCTGAGGCACATCCGCGCCCTGGTGGTCCGCGCCGACCGCGATCCCGCGCCCCTGACGCTGGATGACTACTGCGCCCGGCCCCATGTGCTGGTGTCCATGTCCGGCGATCTCTGCGGCAACATCGACGACGACCTGGCGCGCCTCGGCCGCAGTCGCAAGGTGGCCCTGGGCGTCCCCCACTTCAACGGCCTCGGCGCCCTGCTGGCCGGTAGCGAATTGCTCGCCACGGTGCCCGACTACGCCGCCCGGGCGCTGGCCGCCAGTGGCAGCTTGCGCATCGAGGAACCGCCGTTTCCCATCGTCCCGGCCAAGCTGTCGCTGGTCTGGCGCGCGGCCCAGGACCAGGATCCGGGCGAGCGCTGGCTGCGCGGCGAGATCATCAGATTCATGGGCGAGAACCCCTAGCGCCGCGGCCATCAGCGTCGTCGATAAGCGCTATCCGCCGGTACGATTTATGGGGGAGGGGGTTGGCTTCTTAGGATGGCTCCATATTGTTTGGAGCCACTCCCATGAACCTCGCCGCCCTTCGCAATACCCTCCGCCTGCTGGCCTGCGCCGGCTTCCTCGCCCTGCTGGCCGGCTGCGCCAGCTCCCACAACGCCTACCTCAGGGATGGCAGCACGGCCTACCTGGTGCAGTGCAACGGGGTCTTCGGCAGCTGGTCCGGCTGCGCGGGCGAAGCGGCGGCGCGCTGCCCCACCGGCAGCTATCAGGTTCTCGCCCGCAACCACCTGGACGGCGCCAGCGAAGCCCAGGCCGAAGCCAGCGTCGCCGGCCAGTCCTACCCGGTGCGCAACCTGCTGGTGCAGTGCCAGGGCGAACAGCTGGCCTGGCGGGTGGGCAACTTCGTGCGCCGGCTGCCGGTCAGCGAGGGCTGAGGGTAGCTCTGCAGGCTGTCTAGCGTTCTGCCGCGGCTGAACACCGGCTCGGCTAGCCCCCTCTTTCTCCGGGAGAGGGTTGGGGTGAGGGCGCTCCCCGCCCAACAACGTCACCCTTGGAAAAGGCTGCGCCGTTTTCCAGGCTACGTTTCCGATGGAGCTGCACGCCTGCTCGAATAACCCCCTCTCCCTCCGGGAGAGGGCTGGGGTGAGGGCACGCCCTGCACAACGGCGTCACCCCTTTGAAAAAGCTGCGCCGTTTTCCAGGCTACGTTTCCGATGGAGCTGCACGCCTGCTCGAATAACCCCCTCTCCCTCCGGGAGAGGGCTGGGGTGAGGGCACGCCCCGCACGACGACGTCACCCCTTTGAAAAGGCTGCGCCGTTTTCCAGGCTACGGTTCAGATAGAGCTGAACGCCTGCACGGCTAGCCCCCTCTCCCTCCGGGAGAGGGTTGGGGTGAGGGCGCTCCCCGCGCAACAACGTCACCCCTTTGAAAAGGCCGCGCCGTTTTCCAGGCTACGTTTCTGCGCGGGCTTTTAGCCGCGGCCGTACCGGCGGACCACCCGGCGAGCGCCCGGCGGTCATTCCTCAAACATGCTCCAGGAAATTCAACAGCCTCCCACCAGGATCGCGGACAAAGAAGCGTCTCACGCCCCAGGGCTCCATCACCGGACCGTACTCCGGCACGTAGCCCGCGCCCTCCAATCGACGCAAGACCTCGTCCAGGTCATCGACTTCCAGCGACAACTCCGGCATCGGCGTGCCCGAGCCACCTTCCATCGCGAAGCTGACCTGGGGAGTGGTCTGGCCGGCGCCGACGAAGGTCAGGATCCAGCCATGGTCCATCGCCAGCGTCAGCCCCAGCAGCTCACCGTAGAAGACCTTGGCGGCGGCCAATTGCGCGGTGGCGATGTTCGGTACGATGCGCGTGATCTGCATGGCTGAAATCTCCGGCGGTACGGGCCTGACAGCTTAGCAAGGGCCGCTGCCAGGCTGTCACTCGCGTCTCGCGGCGGCCGACCGATGCGCGACAGCTAATCCGCCAGCGCCTCTTCCAGTACCTTGAGAAATTCCCGGGTCGCCGGCGTCGGCAGGGGCGACCAGATGGCGTGGACGTTACGCTGGGGCGCATCGCTGACCGGCACCCGGGCCAGGCCGGCAAAGGTGCTGGCGATACTCTGGGGCACCAGGCCGATCGCCAGGCCGCGGCGCACGAAGCGCTCCAGCAACTGCATGTTGCCCGTCTCGAAACGCACCCGATGGGGCAGGCCCAGGGCGGCGAAGGCTTCGTCGGTCTGCCTCCGGGCGCCGCTGCCCGCGGGCAGGTCCACCAGCGGCAGATCCACCAGCTCGTGCAGCGACAGCCTTTCTCGCCCCGCCAGGCCGTGCGCGGCGGGCAGCACCGCCACCAGTTCCTCGCTGAGCAGCAGGCGGCTGTCCACCGCCGCCAGGGCCACCTGGCGCGACAGCCCGATCAGCGCGAAATCCAGTTGCCGCTCGCGCACCGCCGCCAGCAGCGTCTCGCTCTTGTCCTGGCGCAGGCGGATGTCCACCTGGGGATGACGGGCATGGAAGGTGGCCAGCAAGTCGACGATATCCAGGCGCGGCACCGAGGAGATCAGGCCCAGCGTCAGGGTGCCGCGAATGGCGCCGACCGCGGCGGCCACGTCCTGCTGCAAGCGCTCCACCGCCGCCAGCGCCTGGCGCGCATGCACCAGCAAGGCCTCGCCGGCAGGGGTAATGCGCACCTGACGCGGCAGGCGCTCGAACAGGGTGGCGCCCAGCTCGGCTTCCAGTCGGGCGATCTGGTGACTGAGCGCCGACTGCACCACATGGCAGCGCTCGGCGGCGCGGGTGAAGTGGCGCTCCTCGGCCAGGGCGACGGCGAATTCCAGCTGCTTGAGATTCATGGCGCTATCTTGAAATGAGATCAAGGCCATCTTAACGATTCATTTAACCGATAGCCGCCGTTGTCCGATACTGACTAGCCTCCTCCTTGCCGGACCCCCGCGGATGTCGAACCCCACGCCTCCTCTCAGCCGCTGGCTGACCCTGCTCATGGCCGTCGCCACCGGCATCGCCGTGGCCAGCAACTACTACAACCAGCCGCTGCTGCACACCATCGCCCAGCGCTTCGAGCTCAGCTACACCCAGGCCGGCAGCATCGTCACCACCGCCCAGCTCAGCTACGCCGCCGGACTCCTGCTGCTGGTGCCCCTGGGTGATCTGCTGGAGCGCCGTCGGCTGATCGTCACCATGAGCGTGATCGCCGCCGCTGGCCTGACCCTGAGCGCCACCGCCACCAGTCTGACCTGGCTGCTGCTGGGCACCGCCATGACCGGACTCTTCTCGGTGGTGGCCCAGGTGCTGGTGCCCTTCGCCGCGACCCTGGCCGCGCCGGAGCAGCGGGGCAGGGCGGTGGGCACGGTGATGAGCGGCCTCATCCTCGGCATCCTGCTGGCCCGCACCGTGGCCGGAGCGCTCTCGTCCCTGGGCGACTGGCGCACCGTCTATGCCGTGGCGGCCGGTCTGATGCTGGCCACCGCCCTGGCCCTGCGCCTGGCCCTGCCGCGCTATCAGCAGTCGGCGGGCCTGAGCTATCCACGGCTGCTGGGGTCGGTGTTCGAGCTCTTGCGCGACGAGCCCCTGCACCGGCTGCGCACCCTGCTGGGGTGCCTGGGCTTCGCCGTCTTCGCGGTGTTCTGGACGCCGCTGGCCTTTCTGCTTGCCGCCGAACCCTATGGCTTCAGCGACGGCACCATCGGCCTGTTCGGTCTCGCCGGCGCCGTGGGCGCCCTGGCCGCCAACCTGGCCGGACGCATGGCCGACCAGGGCAAGGGCAGTCTCGCCACCAGCATCGGCCTGGCCTCCCTGACCCTGGCCTGGCTACCCCTGGCCTTCGCCCAGCAGTCGCTGGCGGCGCTGCTGGTCGGCATCCTGGTGCTGGATCTCGCCGTGCAGCTCAGCCACGTGAGCAACCAGAACGTGGTCTATCGGCTGCGCCCGGAAGCGCGCAGCCGCCTCAACGCCGGCTACATGACCGGCTACTTCCTCGGCGGCTCCCTGGGTTCGTTGCTGTCGGCGCGACTCTACGAACACTTCGGCTGGACCGGCGTGAGTCTGGCCGGGTGCCTGCTGGCGGCCACGGCGCTGGCGGTCTGGGGCCTGTTCCTCATGCGGCAGCGTCAGGCGCGGGCCTGAACGCCATCATCAGCGCGGTCGATGATCGCTATCCCGAGGGACGATTTCTAGGCGCGGGGTGGGCTGGCGACAATGAGTCCACACCCACCCGACACAGGTACTCGCCATGAAAGCCCTCACCGCCCTCTTCGCCGCCACCCTGCTCACCGCCGCCATCGCCCAATCCGCCCAGGCCGAGGAAAGCGCCCTGCGCCCCCTGGGTTCGCTGATCGAAAAGCACCAGCAGCAGGATCGTACTCTGGCCGAAAACGGTGCCGATCGCAGCCTGCAACCCTCGATCCAGCGCCAGCAACAGCGTCTCGACCCGCGCCGTGCCCTGGCCGAGAACGGTGCCGAGCGCAGTCTGCAACCCTCGATCCAGCGCCAGCAACAGCGCCTGGACGGCCAACGCCTGGCCGCCGACGGCGCCGAGCGGACCCTGCAGCAGTGGCCCCAGCGTCAACCGGCCCGCGGCGCCGTGGCGTGAGTCGGCTGAACCGTCAGCCGGTCGCGCAGATAGTCCGAGAACAGCTGGACGATGCGCGCCGACTGACGATGCTGGGGATAGACCGCATAGACCGCCGCGCTGGGCAGGGCGAAGTCTTCCAGCACCTGCACCAGCGCCCCTGAGGCCAGCGCCGCGCCGATGATGAAGGTCGGCAGCACCGCGATGCCTTGACCGGCAATGGCCGCATCCCGCACCACCTCTCCGTTGTTGGCCCGGAGCTGACCCTGCATGGGCAGCACCAGCGGTTTGCCCCCACGCTGGAAGCGCCATTCCACCTGGCGACCATGGCCATAGAGCAGACAGCTGTGCTCGGCCAGATCCTCCGGCTGCAGCAGCGGCGGCGCCTTCCGTAGATAATCCGGACTGGCACAGGTCACCAGTTGCATCTCGGTCAGCCGCTTGGCGATCAGGCTGGAATCGGCCAGGGTGCCAATACGGATCGACATGTCATAGCCCTCCGCCAGCAGGTCCACCGCCCGGTCATTGAGATCCAGCTCCAGGCGGATCTGCGGATAGGCCGAGAGAAAATCCGGCAGCAAGGGACTCAGGTGCAGGGTGCCAAAGGTCATGGGCGCACTGACCCGCAGCACCCCCTGGGGCACCGTCCGCCGGCTGGAGAGCAATTCCTCGGTGTCGTTGACGTCTTCGAGGATCTTGACCGCCCGCTCATAGAGCAGCATCCCCAGTTCGGTCGCCTGCAGGCGTCGCGTGGTGCGATTGAGCAGCCGCACCCCCAGACTTTCCTCCAGTGCCATGGTCCGCCGGCTGACGAATTGCTTGGACAGCCCCAGCTTGTCGGCGGCGGCGGTGAAGCTGCCCTCGTTCAGGGTGGTGACGAACAGGCGCAGGTCTTCGAAATTCATTGCGGCATCCAGGCAGCGGGAGACGTTTGACGACGGTTGAATCGCCGTCATTGTGCCAAATCGCCAGGCGTCCAGTGTCAGCCAGGCCGCTGGCGAGCGCGCAAAGAAAACCCCCTCGCCACCTTGCGGTGGGGAGGGGGCTCTGGCCTTGGCCGTCGCTTAGACGTTGAAGCGGAAATGCATGACATCACCGTCCTTGACGATGTAGTCCTTGCCTTCCAGGCGCCACTTGCCGGCTTCCTTGGCGCCGTTCTCGCCCTTGAAGGCGATGAAGTCGTCATAGGCCACCACTTCGGCGCGGATGAAGCCCTTTTCGAAGTCGGTGTGGATGGCGGCGGCCGACTGGGGCGCGGTGGCGCCGACGCGGACGGTCCAGGCGCGGACTTCCTTCACCCCGGCGGTGAAGTAGGTCTGCAGGTTGAGCAGTTCGTAGCCGGCGCGGATCACCCGGTTCAGGCCCGGCTCTTCCATGCCCATGGACTCAAGGAACATCTGCTTTTCCTCGTCGTCGTCCAGCTCGGCGATTTCCGCTTCGATCTTGTTGCATACCGGCACCACCACGGCGCCTTCTTCTTCGGCGATGGCACGGACCACGTCCAGGTGCGGGTTGTTCTCGAAGCCGTCTTCGGCGACGTTGGCGATGTACATCACCGGCTTGCTGGTCAGCAGGTGGAAGCTGCGCACCAGGCGCTTCTGCTCTTCGTCCAGGCCCTTCATCAGGCTGCGGGCGGGCTTGCCGGCCTCGAAGTGGGGAATCAGCTGTTCCAGCAGGGCCTTTTGCGCCAGGGCTTCCTTGTCACCGCCCTTGGCGTTGCGGGTCACGCGCTGCAGCTGCTTTTCGCAGCTGTCGAGGTCGGCGAAGATCAGCTCCAGGTCGATCACCTCGATGTCCCGCTTGGGGTCCACCGAGTTGGCCACGTGGATGACGTTCTCGTCTTCGAAGCAGCGCACCACGTGGGCGATGGCATCGGTCTCGCGGATGTTGGCGAGAAACTTGTTGCCCAGGCCTTCACCCTTGGAGGCACCCGCCACCAGGCCGGCGATGTCGACGAACTCCATGGTGGTGGGGATCACCCGCTCGGGTTTGACGATCTCCGCCAGGGCGTTCAGTCGCGCATCGGGCATGGGCACGATGCCGCTGTTGGGCTCGATGGTGCAGAAGGGGAAGTTTTCCGCCGCGATACCGGATTGGGTCAGGGCATTGAACAGGGTGGACTTGCCGACGTTGGGCAGGCCGACGATGCCGCAATTGAATCCCATGGTGTGTGTCCTCGCGGAAGAAAAGGAAGAGGGTAGGTCAGGCCTTGCGGCTGTGCAGGCGTTGCATGGCGCGGGTCAGCTCGCCGTCCAGCAGCGCCGGTACCACCTCCAGGGCGGCCTCGATGCTGGTGTCGAGCAGGTCCTGCTCGCTGCGCGGTGCGCGGCCCAGCACGAAGTTGGAAACCAGGCTGGCATGGCCCGGATGGCCGATGCCCAGGCGCAGGCGCTGGAAGCCGTTCTGATTGCCGAGCTGGGCGATGATGTCGCGCAGCCCGTTGTGCCCACCGTGGCCGCCGCCGGTCTTGAGGCGCGCGGTGCCGGGTGGCAGGTCAAGTTCGTCATGGGCCACCAGGATGGCCGCCGGCGGGATGCGGAAAAAGCCGGCGAGCGCCGCCACGGCCTGGCCGCTGCGGTTCATGTAGGTGGTGGGGATGAGCAGACGAACATCGTTGCCCGCGTGGCGAAAGCGCCCCACGAGGCCGTGATACTTGCGGTCGACAGCCAGGCTCGCGCCCTGGGCGGCTGCCAGCCGCTCAACGAAAAGGGCCCCTGCATTGTGCCGGGTCTGGTCGTATTCGGGGCCCGGATTACCCAGGCCGACGATCAGTTGGACGGCAGTCATGTCAGGAGCCCTTCTCTTTCAGGCGTGCGAGAACTTACTCGGCAGCGCCTTCTTCGGCAGCGCCGTCAGCAGCTTCTTCACGGATGCGCGGCATGTGGATGCTGGCAACCGGCAGATCGCTGCCGTGGGCCAGGGACACCAGCTCGACGCCAGCCGGGACGTTCAGGTCGCTCAGGTGAACGATCTGGTCCAGCTCGACCTTGGCCATGTCGACTTCGATGAATTCCGGCAGGTCTTTCGGCAGGCAGGAAACTTCGACTTCGTTGATGGTGTGCAGGATCTCGCCACCCTGTTGCTTCACGCCCACGGAGGTTTCCTGGTTCATGAAGTGCAGGGGGACGTGGGCGGTCAGCTTCTGGCCGGCGATGACGCGCAGGAAGTCAGCGTGCATGACGTAGCCCTTGGAGGGATGACGCTGCAGGGCCTTGACCAGGACGCTTTCGTTGCTGCCACCGACCTTCAGGGTGATGACGCTGGCGAAAGCGGCTTCGCTTTCCAGCATCTTGGCCAGGTCTTTGCCGACCAGGGTGATGGAGGTCGGAGCCTTGTCGCCACCGTAGATCACGGCGGGAACGTTACCGGCATTACGACGCAGGCGGCGGCTCGCACCTTTCCCCAGGTCGGAACGCACTTCGGCATTCAGAGTGAAATCAACCATTGTGAATCTCCAGGATAAGGAATCGGCAGACCGAGACTTGCGACCAGTTCTACGGCCCTACCGACTAAAAAGCCCCGGTAGACCGTCACGGCCTTCCGGGGCGCTTCCAGAGCGGCTGTTCCTTAACGGAACATCGCGCTGATGGATTCTTCGTTACTGATCCGGCGTACCGCCTCGGCCACCACCGGCGCGATGTCCAGTTGGCGGATACGGCTGCAGGCCTGGGCCGCGGCGGACAGCGGAATGGTGTTGGTCACCACCAGCTCGTCCAGCACGGAGTTGTCGATGTTCTCGATGGCCCGTCCCGACAGCACCGGGTGGGTGCAGTAGGCCAGGACCTTGGCGGCGCCGTGTTCCTTCAGGGCCTTGGCCGCGTGGCACAGGGTGCCGGCGGTATCGACCATGTCGTCGACCAGCACGCAGGTGCGGTCCTGGATGTCACCGATGATGTGCATCACTTCCGACTGGTTGGCCTTGGGACGACGCTTGTCGATGATCGCCAGGTCCACACCCAGGCTCTTGGCCACGGCACGCGCACGCACCACGCCGCCGATGTCCGGGGAGACGATCATCAGATTTTCGAAACGCTGGTCTTCGATGTCATCCACCAGGGCGGGGGAGCCGTAGATGTTGTCCACGGGAATATCGAAGAAACCCTGGATCTGGTCGGCGTGCAGATCGACGGTGAGCACCCGATTGATGCCCACCACGGTCAGCATGTCGGCCACGACCTTGGCGGTGATGGCGACGCGCGCGGAACGCGGACGGCGATCCTGGCGCGCATAGCCGAAATAGGGGATGACTGCGGTGATACGAGTGGCCGAGGAGCGGCGGAAGGCGTCGGCCATCACCACCAGTTCCATCAGGTTGTCGTTGGTCGGCTCGCAGGTGGGCTGGATGATGAAGACATCCTTGCCCCGAACGTTCTCGTTGATTTCGACGCTGATCTCGCCATCGGAGAATTTTCCGACGGAGACGTCACCGAGAGGGATGTGCAGCTGGCGCACGATGCGCCGTGCCAGATCGGGGTTGGCGTTCCCCGTGAAGACCATCATCTTGGACACGCTGCAGTTCCTGCGGCTTGAGGTGGGTCTTGGAAGGAAAATGGCAGGGGCGGCTGGATTCGAACCAACGCATGGCAGGATCAAAACCTGCTGCCTTACCGCTTGGCGACGCCCCTGTATCTTGCAGAGTACTAGCTGTACTCATTCTCTGGTCAGACTTGCTAGCGCCCGGTGCAACATGGAAGTGTTGCTACCTTTGGCTACGAAGCCTGGAAGTGATGCTGGTAGCTGGCTTGCTACTGTATCAGCTTCGGTCTTATTTGGAAAGCTTCCAAATATGCAACCTCCAGTGCCGGTTAATCTAGCTGAAACAAATTTGTTTAGCAAGATCAAAGCGTTACGAATTTCTGGGTAACGCCTTTCGACCGTACTCTGGCAGTCGTTTCGACCTGACCACTTGAGAACGGCGCAAACTTTAATGGCGGGAGTGTCCCGTGTCAACAGCGGATCCGAAAAAATTTCTGCTGTACTTACAGAGACTTGCGGCACGGCCACGAGATACCAAGGTTCCGGCGGTGCGACCGGGGTGAGCTTTTCGCCCACGCCCTCGGCGAAGGCGGCCTGGCCGCGGACGAACACCGGTACGTCGGCGCCCAGGCGCAGTCCCAGGGCCGCCAGGTCGTCGAGGCTGGCGCCCAGACCCCAGAGGTGATTCAGGCCGAGCAGGGTGGTGGCGGCATCCGAACTGCCTCCGCCGATGCCGCCGCCCATGGGCAGCCGCTTGGTCAGCCAGAGATCGGCGCCCTGCCGGGTACCGCTTTCCTGCTGCAGCAACCGGGCGGCGCGCAGGATGAGATTCTGCTCGGGGGCGACGCCCGGCAGGCCGTCGTGCAGCTGCAATTCGCCGTCGTCGCGTTCGGCAAAGCCCAGGTCATCGCCCCAGTCGAGAAACTGAAACAGCGTCTGCAGTTCGTGATAGCCGTCCGCGCGGCGCCCGAGGATGTGCAGGAACAGATTGAGCTTGGCCGGCGCCGGCAGGGTGAAGGCGGGCGCTGGGGTCATTTGCCCAGCTCGCGCGGCTGCCAGGTCTTCACCACCAGGATGACTTCCAGGTCCTTGCCGGTGAGCTTGAGGCGCTCGGGCAGGGTGTAGCCGTTCTGCTCAGTGTAGCGGGTGTATTCCACGGTCCAGCCGTCCTGCACCAGGCGCGCCAGGTGGCTGTCGGCGTCCAGGGTCAGCTGGCTGCGGCTGTCCGGGGCCGGCAGGCCGCGCACCCACCAGAGCAGGTGCGACACCGGCAGGCGCCAGCCGAGCTGCTGTTCCAGCAGGGCCTCGGGGGAATCGGCCTGGTAGCTGCCCTGGCCGGAGACGTCGAGGGTAACGGCGCCCGGGCGCCCGGTGAGGCGGGTGGCGCCACGGCCGAGGGGGCCGGCCAGGCGGATGTCGTAGTAGTCCTGGCGCTGCAGCCAGAACAGGGTGCCGCTGCCGGAATCGCGCGGCGCGCGGATGCCGACCTTGCCGTCGATCTGCCAACCGTCGAGGGCGGCAATACGTTTTTTATGGGCCTGCCACTGGGCGGCGTTGCCCTGGCCTTCCACGGCCTCCTGGCGAGAGGTGCTGGCGCAACCGGCCAGCAGGGCGAGCAGCAACAGGGTGAAGAGGGTACGCAGGCGGATCATCGGAGGGTTTCGCTTCCAGTCAGGCGTTTGAGGGTACTGCGCAGGATGGCGTCATCGGCGTCGGCGTCGAGGCCCACGCGCCAGACCTTGCGCGCTTCGCTGCGCTTGCCCTGGGCCCAGAGCACCTCGCCCAGGTGGGCCGCCACCTCGGCATCGGGGAAGCGTTCGTAGGCCTGGCGCAGATAGCGTTCGGCGTCGGCCAGCTGGCCCTGGCGATAGCGGATCCAGCCCATGCTGTCGAGGATCGCCGGATCGTCCGGACTCAGCTGGTGCGCCTTGTCGATCAGCTGGCGCGCCTCGGCCAGTCGCGGAGTGCGATCGGCCAGGGTGTAGCCGAGGGCGTTGAGCGCCATGGCGTTGTCGGGGTCGTGGGCGATGATATAGCGCAGATCGGCTTCCAGCTGACCGAGATCACCGCGCTTTTCCGCCAGCATGGAGCGGACATAGAGCAGATTCAGGTCGTTGGGATACTGCTGCAAGGCCTGCTGCACGGTCTGGTCGGCGAGGGCGGTCTGGTCGGCACTGGCCAGGCCTTCGACTTCCAGCAGATAGAGCGGCACGGCGTATTCGCTCTGGCGCTTGCGGGCGTCGGCCAGGCGCTGACGGGCCTCGGCGATGCGCCCACTGCCCAGCAGGATTTCCGCCTGGCGCTGCTGGGCGGCCAGGTAGTCGGTGCCCGGTCCGACCTGGGCGTATTCGGCCAGCGCCTGTTCGGGCTGGTCGAGTTCTTCGTAGCTGCGCCCCAGGTTGAGGTGCGCGGCGTCCACATGGCTGCCGCGCTCGAGCAGTTCCTTGAGATAGATCTGGGCTTCGCGCCAGGCCTGGGCTTCCAGGCAGACCAGCGCCAGGGAGAATCTGAGGTCGTCGTCGTCCGGGAACTGGGTGACCAGCTCGGCGAATTCGCGCTTGGCCTGGTCCAGGCGATCCAGCTCCACCAGCAGCCGGGCATGGGCCAGGCGCAGGCGGCGATCTTCCGGGTGCTGGCGGATGCCGGCTTCGAGCAGCGGCAGGGCCTCGGCGCTGCGGTCCTGGCTCTGCAGCAGGCGCGCGCGCAGGAGCAGCGGGGCGACTTCGCGCTTGGCCGCCGGATTGCGCTCCAGCAGTTTCAGCGCCTCGTCGGCGCGGCCGTCCTGCTGCAAGAGCAGCGCCTTGCCGAACAGCAGCTGGCCGTTGCGCGGATATTTGGCCAGCAGTCGATCGAAGCTCTTGAGCAGCCCGGCGCGGGTGGTCTCGTCGGTTTCCGCCGCGGACAGGGCGAGGAAATCGAAGTGGGTGTCGCCCTGGCCCTGGAGCACGCGCTCCATATAGGCCATGGATTCGTCGTAGCGCCCGGCGCGGGCCAGCATGATGGCGGCGGCGCGCTGGGCATCCAGGTTGTCGGGGGCGTTGCGCGCCCAGATCTGTGCGGTTTCCAGCGCCGGGGTATCGGCGCCCAGGTATTCGGCGATGCGGAAGGCGCGCTCGGCGACCCCTGGGTCCTGGGTCGACTTGGCCTGCTCGACATAGTTGGTCAGGGCGATGTCGAAACGGTTGCGCTGACCGGCCAGCTCGCCGACCAGCAGGTCATAGAGGGTGTCTTCGCGAAAGGAGCCGGCCGGTTGCGGCGTGCTGGTCTTGGCGGTGGGCGGCGGGATGGCGGCGGCGGGCGTCGGCTGCCGGCCGAGGTTCTGGCAGCCGGCGAGCAGCAGGGCGGTCGTCAGCAGCGCGAGGTATCTGGTCATAGGGTCAGGGCGGCCTTTTTACAGTCGGTCCATCATGCCACAAGAGTCGCCGTGGCCGCGTCGCACATGCGGAGCGGCGGGCCGAGAAGTGCGGTGGTCGAGGCTGTTGACGCCTTTTGCCCGGCAAGATTCATTCGCCCAGGCTATGACGGCGATTGTCCGACGTCTCGTCGCTGCTGGTTGTCGCCACCGCCCGCGCGTAGGACAATGTTCGGCTTTCCCAATCCGTTCGACTGCTTGCGTCCATGGCCTTTCTCGCGCTCGGCATCAATCACAAGACCGCCTCGGTTGAGGTGCGCGAACGCGTGGCTTTCACTCCAGAGCAGACGGTCGAGGCCCTGCGCCAGCTGGAGCAGGCCACCCACAGTCGCGAAGCGGCGATTCTTTCCACCTGCAATCGCAGCGAACTCTACCTGGAGCTGGAGCCCAGCCTGGCGGACGCCGTGCTGGCCTGGCTCGCCCAGTACCACCGGGTGCCTCTGGAAGACCTGCGCGCCAGCATCTATCTGCACCAGGACGAAGCCGCGGTGCGCCACATGATGCGGGTGGCCGCCGGGCTGGACTCCATGGTGCTGGGCGAGCCGCAGATCCTTGGCCAGCTCAAGTCGGCCTATGCCGTGGCCCGCGAGGCCGGCACCGTGGGGCCGCTGCTAGGCCGCCTGTTCCAGGCCACCTTCAACACCGCCAAGGCGGTGCGCACCGACACGGCGATCGGCGAGAACCCGGTGTCGGTGGCCTTTGCCGCGGTCAGCCTGGCCAAGCAGATCTTCAGCGACCTCAGCCGCAGCCAGGCGTTGCTGATCGGCGCTGGCGAGACCATCACCCTGGTCGCCCGCCATCTGCACGAACAGGGCGTGCGCCGCATCGTCGTCGCCAACCGCACCCTGGAGCGCGCCAGCCACCTGGCCGAGGAATTCGGCGCCCATACCGTGCTCCTGGCCGACATTCCCGACGAACTGGTCAACAGCGACATCGTCATCAGTTCCACTGCCAGCCAGTTGCCCATCCTCGGCAAGGGCGCGGTGGAACGGGCGCTCAAGCAGCGTCGGCACAAGCCCATCTTCATGGTCGACATCGCCGTGCCGCGCGACATCGAGCCGGAGGTGAGCGAGCTGGAAGACGTCTACCTCTATACGGTGGACGACCTGCACGAGGTGGTGGCGGAAAATCTCAAGAGTCGCCAGGGCGCGGCCCAGGCCGCCGAGAAGCTGGTGCTGGCCGGGGTCGACGACTTCATGCAGCGGCTACGCGAGCGCGCCGCGGTGGACGTGGTCCGCGCCTTTCGTCAGCAGGGCGAGCAGATCCGCGACGACGAACTGGCTCGCGCCCAGCGCCAGCTGGCCAATGGCGCCGATCCCCAGGAAGCCCTGGCCGCCCTGGCGCGCAGCCTCACCAACAAGCTGATGCACGCACCGAGCGTGCAGCTCAAGAAACTATCCGCCGAGGGACGCGTCGACGCGCTGACCCTGGCTCAGGAACTCTTTGCCCTCGACGAGGGTTTGGACAAGACATGAAGACCTCTCTGTTGCACAAGCTCGACGGTCTGCAGGACCGCTTCGAGGAGCTGACCGCGCTGTTGGGCGACGCCGAAGTCATCAGCGACCAGACCCAGTTCCGCGCCTATTCCAAGGAATACGCTGAACTCGAGCCGGTCAGCCAGGCGTTCACCGAATACCGCAAGGTGCAGGCCGACCTGGAGGGCGCCCAGGCGCTACTCAAGGACAGCGATCCGGATCTGCGCGAGATGGCCGAGGAAGAGGTCGGCACTGCCAAGGCGCGCCTGCAGGAACTGGAAGACGAGTTGCAGCGCATGATGCTGCCGCGCGATCCCAACGACGGCCGCAACGTCTTCCTGGAAATCCGCGCCGGTACCGGTGGCGACGAGGCGGCGATCTTTGCCGGCGATCTGTTCCGCATGTATTCGCGCTATGCCGAACGCCAGGGCTGGCGACTGGAAGTGCTCTCGGAAAACGAGGGCGAGCATGGCGGCTTCAAGGAGGTCATCGCCCGGGTCGAGGGCGACAACGTCTACGCCAAGCTCAAGTTCGAGTCCGGCGCGCACCGGGTGCAGCGGGTGCCGGAAACCGAATCCCAGGGCCGCATCCACACCTCGGCCTGTACCGTGGCGGTGCTGCCCGAGCCTGACGAGCAGCAGGCCATCGAGATCAATCCGGCCGATCTGCGCGTCGACACCTATCGCTCCTCCGGGGCGGGCGGTCAGCACGTCAACAAGACCGACTCCGCGGTGCGCATCACCCACCTGCCCACCGGCATCGTGGTGGAGTGCCAGGAGGAACGCTCCCAGCACAAGAACCGCGCCAAGGCCATGGCCTGGCTGTCGGCCAAGCTCAACGACCAGCAGGACGCGGCGGCGCACAAGGAAATGTCCGACACCCGCCGGCTGCTGGTGGGGTCGGGTGACCGCTCCGAGCGCATCCGCACCTACAACTTCCCCCAGGGCCGGGTGACCGATCACCGCATCAACCTGACCCTCTATTCCCTCGGCGAGGTGGTCAACGGCGACGTCCAGCAGGTCATCGATCCGCTGCTGCAGGAATACCAGGCCGACCAACTGGCGGCCCTGGGAGACTGAACCATGGCCACCATCGGCGCCCTGGTGCGCGAAAGCCAGTTGCCGGATTCGCCCAGCGCCCGCCTCGACGTGGAATTGCTGCTGGCGGCCGCCCTGGACAAGCCACGCAGCTACCTGCGCACCTGGCCGGAAAAGCTGGTGCCGCGCGAGGCCCTGGCACGGTTCCAGGCCGATCTCGAACGCCGCCGGCAGGGCGAGCCGGTGGCCTATATCCTCGGCCAGCAGGGCTTCTGGTCGCTGGACCTGGAGGTCAGCCCCGATACCCTGATCCCGCGTCCCGACACCGAGGTGCTGGTGGAAACCGCCCTGGCGCTGCCCCTGGCCGACGAGGTGCGGGTGCTGGATCTGGGCACCGGTACCGGCGCCATCGCCCTGGCCCTGGCCCATGAACGACCGCGCTGGCAGGTCAGCGGCGTGGATCGCATCCCGGCCGCAGTGGAGCTGGCGCAACGCAACGCCCAGCGCCTGCGGCTGGGCAACGTCGGCTTCCAGCAGAGTCACTGGTTCGCCGCCCTCGCCGGACAGCGTTTCGAGCTGATCGTCAGCAATCCGCCCTATATCGCCGGCAGCGATCGCCATCTCGACGAAGGCGATGTGCGCTTCGAGCCGCGCAGCGCCCTGGTAGCCGGCACAGATGGACTGGACGATATCCGTGAGCTGATCGCTGCGGCGCCCGCGCACCTGCAGCCGGGTGGCTGGCTGTGGCTGGAACACGGCTTCGAGCAGGCCGCCGCGGTACGCGAACTGCTGGTGCGCCAGGGCTTCATCGAGGTCGAGAGTCGCCAGGACCTGGGTGGTCACGCGCGCATCAGCGGAGGCCGCTGGCCATGCTGAGCGACGGCGAACTGCTGCGCTACAGCCGGCAGATACTGCTGGCCCAGGTGGATATCGCCGGACAATTGCGACTGAAGGACGCCAGAGTGCTCATCGTCGGCCTAGGCGGTCTGGGGTCGCCGGTGGCGCTCTACCTGGCTGCCGCCGGCGTCGGCGAATTGCACCTGGCCGACTTCGACCAGGTGGACCTGAGCAACCTGCAGCGCCAGGTGCTGCACGACGAAAGCCGCATCGGCCAGGGCAAGGTGGATTCCGCCCTGCAACGCCTGGCGGCGCTCAATCCCGAGGTACGTTTGGTGCCGCTGCGCGAGGCGCTGGACGCCGACAGCCTGGCGGCGCGCATCGCCGCGGTGGACCTGGTACTGGACTGCTCGGACAACTTCACCACCCGGGCGGCAGTCAATGCCGCCTGCGTGGCCACCGGGCGGCCGCTGGTGAGTGGCGCGGCCATTCGCCTGGAAGGCCAGCTCAGCGTCTTCGATCCGCGTCGCGCCGACAGTCCCTGCTATCACTGCCTCTATGGCGAGGGCAGCGAAGCCGAGCTCAGTTGCAGCGAAGCCGGGGTGCTTGGTCCGGTGGTGGGGCTGGTGGGCAGTCTGCAGGCACTGGAAGCGCTCAAGCTGCTGGCCGGCTTCGGCGAGCCGCTGGTGGGACGACTGCTGCTGGTGGACGCCGCGGGCAGTCGCTTCCGCGAATTGCGCGTCCGGCGCGATCCGGGGTGCCCGGTGTGCGGCGCCCGCCATGGCTGAGGAGGCGCCGGTCGGGGTCTTCGACTCGGGCGTCGGCGGTCTGTCGGTGCTGGCGGAGATCCGCCAGCTGTTGCCGGCGGAAACCCTGCATTACATCGCCGACTGCGGCCATATCCCCTATGGGGAAAAGACCCCCACCTTCATCCGCGAGCGCTGCCAGCTGATTGCGGCGCGGCTGCACGCCCAGGGTGCCAAGGCCCTGGTGGTGGCCTGCAATACCGCCACCGTGGCGGCGGTGGCCGATCTGCGCGAACGCTATCCCCGCTGGCCCATTGTCGGCATGGAGCCGGCGGTGAAGCCGGCGGCCGCCGCCACCCGCAATGGCCGGGTCGGGGTGCTGGCGACCACGGGCACGCTGCAGAGCGCCAAGTTCGCGGCCTTGCTGGACCGATTCGCCCTGGGCGTCCAGGTCGTGACCCAGCCCTGCCCGGGACTGGTGGAGCAGGTCGAGCGCGGCGATCTGCACGGCCCCGAGACCCGGCGCCTGCTGCAGGGTTTTCTCGAGCCGCTGCTGACGGCA
This sequence comes from Pseudomonas sp. RIT411, assembly GCF_003057735.2. NCBI lineage: Bacteria > Pseudomonadati > Pseudomonadota > Gammaproteobacteria > Pseudomonadales > Pseudomonadaceae > Pseudomonas > Pseudomonas sp. RIT411. The sequence continues at coordinate 24,371 of NZ_QBIZ02000019.1, read as the reverse complement.
GAGTGCGACACCCTGATCCTGGGGTGCACCCACTACCCCTTCCTGCGCCCCTTGCTGGCCGAACTGGTGCCGCCAGAAATCATCCTGGTGGACACCGGCGCCGCCGTGGCCCGACGCCTGCAGAGTCTGCTGGCGCGGGACGCGCGCCTGGCCCGTGGACCCGCCGGCCCGACGCGGATCTGGACGTCCGGCGAGCCCGCCGACCTGGAGGCGGTACTGCCGCAACTCTGGCCGGCAGGTGCCGAGGTAAAGGCGTTCGTCTGACTTTTCTGCCCGGGTTTTGCTCGCCAAATGCCTGTCCAGCGACTAGCATCCGACCTTGTAGGTAAAAATGTCCCAGCCTGTGAACACCTTCACGACTTAGGGGTCAATGCTGGCGGTTCGTAAAAACTAGAAACATCCATAAGGGCACTCTCATGAACAAATTGCTTTCCCTCGCAGTAGCCGCCGCGCTTTCGCTGGGTGGCGTGGCAGCGGCACAGGCTGTGGAAATCACCGGGGCGGTCGGCGCCACCAGCCAGAGCGGCATGACCTACCGCATCGGTGCCGGCTGGAACTGGGACAAGAGCTGGTGGCAGAGCTCCACCGGCCGCCTGACCGGTTACTGGGATGCGGGCTACACCTACTGGGAAGGTGACAACGGCCATTCTTCCGACCAGCATTCGCTGTCCTTCGCCCCGGTGTTCGTCTACGAATTCGGCCAGGGCCAGGTGAAGCCCTTTGTCGAGGCCGGTATCGGCGTCTCGGTCTTCTCCAGCACCAAGGTCGGCGAACAGGACCTGGGTTCGGCCTTCAACTTCGAAGACCGCATCGGCCTGGGCCTGAAGTTCGGCGACACCCAGCGCGTCGGCATCCGCGCGACCCACTATTCCAACGCCGGCATCAAGCAGCCCAACGATGGCATCGAGTCCTATGCGCTGTTCTACAGCCATACCCTCTGATCCAGGGCTGCTATGAAAAAAGCCGGACCTAGTCCGGCTTTTTCGTTTCCGTCTTGCGCGCCATGCCGCGGTAGGCGGCCAGGGCGCGCTGGCGACTCTCGCCCAGGTCCACCAGCGGCGTCAGGTAGCGGCCCCCGGGGGTGTGCACGGCCTTGCCCTTGAGGTCGGCCAGCTCCGGTATCCAGGTCCGCACATAATCGCCCCGGGCATCGATCTTGAGCGCCTGGGTATGGGGATTGAACACCCGGAAATAGGGCACCGAATCGGTACCGGTGGAGGCGCTCCACTGCCAGCCGCCGTTGTTGGAGGCCAGGTCGCCGTCGATGAGGTGCTGCATGAACCAGCGTTCACCTTCACGCCAGTCGATCAGCAGATTCTTGCAGAGAAACATTGCGGTCAGCATGCGCATGCGATTGTGCATCCAGCCGGTCTGCAGGAGCTGGCGCATGGCGGCATCGATGATGGGAATCCCGGTGCGCCCCTGCTGCCAGGCGTCGAGGCCTTCGCGGTCGTCACGCCAGGGCAGGGCGGCCAGGTCCCGGTTGAACGGCTGGTGCCGCGAAACCCAGGGATAGCCGACCAGCACGTGGCGATAGAATTCGCGCCAGAGCAACTCGGTGATCCAGGTGGCCGCCCCCTGCTTGCCACCGCTAAGCAGGCCGTCATTGGCGCGGACCGCCGCCTGCAGGCACTGCCGGGGCGTCAGCACGCCGGCGTTGAGGTAGGCGGACAACTGGCTGGTACCGGGTGTGGAGGGAATGTCCCGCGCCTGGTGATAGTCCTCCAGGTCGTCCTGGATAAAGGCCTGCAGACGCTGCAGGGCGGCCTCTTCACCGGCCGGCCACAGCTGTTGCACCTCGGGCGAGATGGCTGCAAAGCCGGCGACCGAGGTGGGCAGGTCATCCGCCTGGACCAGACTTTTCTTCTGCTTGCCGGGAGCGGGCAGGGGCGTCGGCAGACCGGTTTCCAGGCGTGCCAGGCAGGTCTTCCTGAACTGGCCGAAGACCTTGAAATAGCCGCCGCTCTTGGTCAGCACCGTACCCGGCGCGAACAGCGTCTGGTCCAGATAGCGATGGGCCATCAGCCCCGCCGCTTCGAAGGCTTCAGCCACGGCGTCGTCGCGCGCGGCTTCGTTGACCCCGTATTCGTCATTGAAGTGCAGGTGTTCGAGGTCCAGTTCCCTGGCCAGCTCAAGCAGTACCTGGGGCGCCTGTTTCCAGCGCTCGGCGCTGCGCACCAGTAGGGGGATACCGAGAGAACCGAGCGTCTTGCCCAGTTCGGCGAGATTGCGCAGCCAGAAATCGACCTTGACCGCCGCCTCGTCATGTTCCTGCCACTGGGCAGGACTCAGCAGGAAGACGGCCACCACCGGACCCTGTTCGGCGGCGGCGTGGAGAGCGGGATGATCGAGGGTGCGCAGGTCGGTACGAAACCAGACGAGCTGACTCATGCATGGCGTTCCTGGCGCAGGAGGCCGGCACTCTGCAGGCGATCGAAGGCCTCCCCCGGGCTGCGCGCCGGTGCGGCGTCGGCGGTGAGGGATTCGCCCAGAGCGCCCAGGGTCAGGCAGGGGCGGGCATGGCGGTTGGCGAAGGTCTGCAGCTGGCGGCGCAGCTCGCTGTCGGGTCGACTGTCACGGCAGAGCACCAGCGCGCGGGGCTCCAGCTGCTCGACCAGGCGATCCAGATTGCCCGCGGGGACCGCCCATTCCACGATCTCGACCGGGCACTCGGCGGCGCTGATCAGCCAGGCGCAGAGCCACAGGGACACGTTAATCGGCGTGTCGTCAAGATTGAGCAGCACCAAGGGGGCGCCTCTCAAGCTGTGCTGGCTGTGGTAGATCCGCGCGCCCAGCTTGCTGCGCAGCCAGGACTGGAAGAACACCTGTTGCAAGCGGCCATCGTCGGTGGCCTGGCTCAGGCGCTCCAGTTCCCGCAGCAGCGGCCAGAGCAACTGGTCCAGCAGCACCCGCGGGGGATAGAGCGAGGCGGCGCGATTGTAGGCTTCGTCCAGGGCGCGCGAGGCCAGCCGGCCGATGGCATCCATCATCTCCTGATGGATGCCCTGCCAGGGCGTGTCGCTAGGTACCGCGGCGGGCCGCTGTTCGTCGAGCAGTCCCTTGACCTGGCTGACCGCCACGCCGCGGGCGATCCAGGCGAGGATCTGCTGCACCCGGACCACATGGGCCTCGCTGTACAGCCGATGGCCCTTGGGGGTGCGCTTGGGCACCAGCAAGCCATAGCGCCGCTCCCAGGCCCTCAACGTCACGGCGTTCACGCCGGTGCGCCGGGCGATTTCCCGGATGGGCAGCCAGCCCTCATGGAGAGCGGACTGGTAGTCCTGCTCTTCGGCGTTGGACGACGAAGGCAAGGGAGAGGCGCTAGATGGCATTTCGCAGACTCAGGCGTTCGGGGTGCGGTTGGAGATAGGCCTGCTCGTTCACATAACGATCCGGATGCTGGCGGAAGTGGTGCTTGAGCAGCGTTAGGGGCACGACCAGAGGAACGACGCCCTCGTGGTACTGCTCGATGAGCTGTTGCATTTCCTGCTTCTCGCTGTCGCTCAGGACCCGACGCAGATAACCGAATAGATGATAGAGCACATTGCAGTGAGTACCACGGGTAGCGCACTTTTTCAGTGCAGCCATCAGGCCACTGAAATACTCCTGTCCCAGCTCGTCCAGATTGCGCTGGCCGATGCTGCCGACCAACTGACCAAGCGCCCGGGCCCGGTGGGCATCATGGGCCATGAGTTGGTACTTGTAGCGCGAATGATAGGACAGCAGGGCACGTGCCGTCAGGCCTTGTTGCATGAGCTGCAGCCAATGAGCGTGGGCGAAGACGCGGGTGACGAAGTTTTCCCGCAGCACCGGATCATTCAGGCGCCCGGCTTCTTCCACCGGCAAGTCCGGTCGTAGACGCATGATGGCGGCGGCGAACAGGCCGCGACCGTCGGTTTCGCTGCCCTGGCCATTGGCGTGATAGACCTTGACCCTTTCCATGCCACAGGAAGGCGATTTCTGCATGAAGATGAAGCCGGACAGGTCGGTGAGCTCGCCCGCCATCTTTTCCCCGTAGCGGGTCAGGGCGGCGGTCACGTCCAGGCTGGGGTCGACGGTGCCCACCGCGCGCGGCGCCTGGGAGTCGCCCACCAGGCGGATGGGTTCGCGGGGCGTGCCGAGGCCGATGGCCATTTCCGGGCAGACCCGGACGAAGTCGAAATGCTCGGCGAAGGTCTGGCTGCAGAGCCGGGATTCCTTGTGTCCACCGTTATAGCGGACTTCGTCACCCAGCAGGCAGGCACTGATGCCCAGGCGCGGGCGGGGCAGGCTGGAGGAGGAGTTGGCAAGCATGGAGATCCCCTGTCGTGTATTTTCTTGTACAAGGTTTTCCTGTTTGTACAAGTTTGGTGCAACTTTCGACAGGGGGCTGCGGCAAAAGATTCGCCGCAGGTTACAGACGGCGTGCGCTTCGTCGCTTAATCCAGACTGCTCAGGAGCTGCTGCGCAGCCTCATGACCACTCAACCAGGCCCCTTCCACCCGCCCGCTGGAGCACCAGTCGCCACAGACGAAGACGCCCATGTCGGGGTCGGCCAGGGCGCCCCACTGGTGAGGTTGCGCGGGGCGTGCATAAAGCCAGCGATGGGCCAGGGTAAAGGCCGGCGCCGGCAGCGGACAGCCGATCAGCTCGGCGAAGGCGCCGTGCAGACGTTCGATCACCGCGTCCTTGGAGGCATCGATGTGCGCCTTGCTCCAGGCGCTGGTGGCGTGCAGCACCCAGGTGTCCAGGGTGGTGTCGCGCCCGGGCTTGCAGCGATTGCGCGCCAGCCAGTCCAGTTCGCTGCCCTGCACGAAGCAGCCTTCCACCGGGGTCTGCAGGGGCGTGGCGAAGGCCAGGGCCACCGACCAGGTCGGTTCCATGCTGACGCCGGCCACGGTGGCCGCCAGCTTGGGCACGCTGGAGAGCAGGGCGGTGGCCTGGGGCGCCGGCATGGCGATGACGACCTGGGCGAAGGGGCCGTGGGTCTCGCCGCTGGCGTCCAGCAGGTGCCAGTGCTGGGCGCCGCGAAAGACCTCGGTGATGCGGCAGTCGAAGGTGACCGGCAGATCGGCCAGCAGGTGGCGGGTGATGGCGCTCATGCGCGGCACCCCGACCCAGCGCGGCTGCTCGTCCTGGGAGGGACTCAGGCGCCCGTCGCGATACTGGTAGAGCACCGGATTCCATTCGGCCGCGCAACCGGCTCGCCGCCATTCGTTGAGGGCGTCGATGAAGCGCCGGTCGCGGGCGGTGAAATACTGGGCGCCCAGGTCCAGGGCACCGGCTTCGCTGCGCTTGCTGGCCATGCGGCCGCCGCTGCCGCGGCTCTTGTCGAAGATCTGGACCTGCTGCCCGGCGCGAATCAGCGTCTGGGCCGCGGCAAGTCCGGCTATTCCTGCGCCAACGATGGCGATGGGGGCAGTCATGATGGACCTCGCTTGTCTGACGATTCGCCCTTGTCGAACGTTTGCGCGCGCAAGGGCTCTACGGCTACGACTGGCAACCGTTCTGGATCTTTCGACCCACGACCATACCAAACAATCCTCTTCCCTTCGTTCAGATGCATACGGGCGGCAGGGCAATACGAGAAGGAAGTGACGACATGCATATCCTGCTGACAGGTGGCACCGGATTGATCGGCCGCGCGCTGTGCCGCCAATGGGCGGCTGCCGGGCACCAGCTCACCGTGCTCAGCCGCGACCCGGCGCGGGTGACGCGAGAATGCGGACCCGGCGTGCGCGGCATCGCCCAGCTGGACGCGCTGGGCGACGAGCATCTGGACGCGGTGGTCAACCTGGCCGGCGCGCCCATCGCCGACAAGCCCTGGACCCGCAGTCGCAAGGCCGAACTCTGGCAGAGCCGCATCGGCACCACCGAGCGCCTGATCGAGTGGCTGCGCGGGCGCCCGCAGAAACCCGCGGTCCTGCTCTCCGGCTCGGCCACCGGCTTCTATGGCGACAGCGGCGAAAAACCGGTGAGCGAGGCCGACAGCCTGGCCGGCCCCGACTTCGCCGGCGAGCTGTGCCTGGCCTGGGAGCAGATCGCCAACGAGGCCGAGCAGCTGGGCATTCGCGTGGTCAACCTGCGCACCGGCCTGGTACTGGCCGCCGACGACGGCTTTCTGCTGCGCCTGCTGCCGCCCTTCCGCTTCGGCCTGGGCGCGCGCCTGGGCAACGGACGCCAATGGATGCCCTGGATTCATTTACAGGATCAAATCGGGGCCATCGATTTTCTTCTCAACCGAAGCGACGCCCAGGGTCCCTATAATCTCTGTGCCCCCCAGCCGGTGCGCAATCGGGAATTCACAGAAGCGCTGGGGCTGGCCTTGCGGCGCCCGGCGCGATTGCTGATTCCCGCCTTCGCCCTGCGCCTGATGGGAGAGCTGTCCATCCTCCTGCTGGGTGGTCAGCGCGCCCGACCCGAGCGCCTGCTCGCGGCCGGGTATGTCTTTCGCTATCCCGAGCTGGACGCGGCCCTGGCCGACCTGCTCGCTGCCAAGGATTCACGATGACTACCAACGCTCTGCTGCTCGCCAACCTGGGTTCGCCCGATTCGCCCCACGTCCCCGACGTGAAGCGCTATCTGAACCAGTTCCTCATGGACCCCTATGTGGTCGATCTGCCCTGGCCGCTGCGCCGTCTGCTGGTGTCCCTGGTGCTGATCAAGCGACCCGCCGCCTCGGCCGAGGCCTATGAGTCGATCTGGTGGGACGACGGCTCGCCGCTGATCGTGCTCAGCCGCCGCCTGCAGGAGGCCGTGCGGCCCCTCTGGCGCCACGGTCCGGTGGAGTTGTGCATGAGATACGGCGAGCCCTCGGTGGAATCGGTGCTCAAGCGCCTCGCCAGCCAGGGCATCCGCGAAGTGACCTATGCGCCGCTCTATCCGCAGTTCGCCGACAGCACCACCACCACCGCCATCGTCGAGGCACGGCGGGTGATCGAGGCCCACCAGCTGCCGCTGACGCTGAAGATCCTGCCGCCCTTCTACGACCGCCCGGAATACCAGGCGGCGCTGGCGGCCAGCGTCGAGCCCTATCTGGAGGAGCCCTACGATCACCTGTTGCTGTCCTTCCACGGCTTGCCCGAGCGGCACATCCGCAAGCTGGTCAAGGATCGCAGCCATGACCTGCGCGCGCCCGACAGCAGCAAGGTCAGCGCCAAGGCCCTGGCCGTCTGCTATCGCAGCCAGTGCCAGCGCACCGCCGAGCTGGTGGCCCGGCGCCTGGGCATTCCCGATGGCAAGTGGTCGGTGTCCTTCCAGTCACGGCTGGGCAAGGACAAGTGGATCGAGCCCTACACCGAGGCGCGGCTGGACGAGCTGGCCAAGGCCGGCGTGAAGCGCCTGCTGGTGATGTGCCCGGCCTTTGTCGCCGACTGCATCGAGACACTGGAAGAGATCGGCGATCGCGGGCGCGAGCAGTTCATCGAAGCCGGTGGCCGGGAGCTGGTGCTGATCCCCTGCGTCAACGACAACCCGGCCTGGGCGCAGGCGCTGGTGGAACTGTGCGAAGAGGTGGCGGAGCTGCCGCCGCAGCCCATCGAGCAACCCAAGATGCCGGCCTAGGCCGGCATCTGGAGGGGTGCCGTCAGAGCAGCGGACGCTCAGGCGGCTCGGCGTCCTTCTTCCAGGCGTTGTGCCCGGGCAGGACCAGGTTGAGGCCGATGGCGATCAGGCCGCAGAGGGAGATGCCCTTGAGGCCGATCTCGCCGTTGCCGAAGACGATGCCACCGATGCCGAACACCAGGGTCACCGAGACGATCACCAGGTTGCGCGCCTCGGACAGATCCACCTGATGGCGGATCAGGATGTTCAGCCCCACCACTGCGATGGAGCCGAACAGCAGGCAGAGGATGCCGCCCATGACCGGCACCGGGATGGTCTGCAGTGCCGCGCCGAACTTGCCGACGAAAGCCAGCACCATGGCGAAGCCCGCCGCCCACAGCATGACCCGCGGATTGTGGTTCTTGGTCAGCATCACCGCGCCGGTCACCTCGGCGTAGGTGGTGTTGGGCGGTCCGCCGAACAGGCCGGCGGAGGAGGTGGCCAGGCCGTCACCCAGCAGGGTGCGGTGCAGACCGGGTTGCTTGAGGTAGTTCTTCCCGGTCACCCCGCCCACCGCTATCACCCCGCCGACATGCTCGATGGCCGGCGCCAGGGCCACCGGGACCATGAACAGGATGGCGCCCCAGTGGAATTCCGGTGCGACGAAGGCCGGGATCGCCAGCCAGGGCGCAGCGCCGATGCCCTCGGTATGGACGATGCCGAAGACGAAGGCCAGCGCGTAGCCGACGAAGACCCCGGCGAGGATCGGCACCAGGCGGAACATGCCCTTGCCGTAGATGGCCACCAGCAGGGTGGTGACCAGCGCCGGCATGGAGATCATCATCGCCGTGGCATAGGGCACCAGCTGGGCGCTGCCGTCACCGGCCTTGCCCATGGCCATGTTGGCCGCCACCGGCGACAGGCCCAGGCCGATGGAGATGATCACCGGGGCGATCACCACCGGCGGCAGCAGGCGGTCGATGAAGCCCACGCCACGCAGCTTCACCGCCAGCCCCAGGAAGGTGTAGACGAAGCCGGCCGCCACCACGCCGCCCAGCACCGCCGGCAGGCCGAATTCGGCCTTGGCGGCGATGATCGGGGCGATGAAGGCAAAGCTCGACGCCAGGAACACCGGGACCTGACGGCCGGTGACCAGATGGAACAGCAGGGTGCCGAAGCCTGCGGTGAAGAGGGCCACATTGGGGTCCATGCCGGTGATCAGCGGCATCAGCACCAGGGCGCCAAAGGCCACGAAGAGCATCTGGGCGCCGACCAGGATCTCCCGCCAGAGCGGTTCCCGCGCGGTCACGCTCAGGCGTCCTTCTGCTTGGTGCCGAAGATCTTGTCACCGGCATCGCCCAGGCCCGGCAGGATGTAGCCATGCTCGTTGAGGCGCTCGTCGATGGAGGCGGTGTAGAGGCGCACGTCCGGATGGGCTTGCTCGACCGCGGCGATGCCCTCGGGCGCCGCGACCAGCACCAGGGCGCGGATTTCCTTGGCCCCGGCCTTCTTCAGCAGATCGATGGTGGCGATCAGGGAGCCGCCGGTGGCCAGCATGGGATCGATGATCATGGCCAGGCGCTGGTCCAGTTCACCCACCAGCTTTTCCAAGTAGGTGTGGGCCTGCAGGGTGGATTCGTTGCGGGCGAGGCCCACCACGCTGACCCGGGCGCTGGGGATCAGGCTGAGCACGCCGTCGAGCATGCCGATGCCGGCGCGCAGGATGGGCACCACGGTGACCTTCTTGCCGGAGATCTTTTCCACCTTGACGGTACCGCACCAGCCCTCGATGTCCACCTCTTCCACCGGTAGGTCCTTGGTCGCCTCGTAGGTCAGCAGGGCACCGACTTCCTGGGCCAGTTCACGGAAGTTTTTGGTGCTGATGTCGGCGCGCCGCATCAGACCGAGCTTGTGACGGATGAGCGGGTGGCGGATTTCGTGGACGGGCATGGGATTCTCCAGAGACGGTAGGGCAGCGGATCGAGGGCGGTTTCGGTACGACCGGCGGCCCGAAGGCCTGCCGCAGGAAGGGCAGGCGCACAAAAAAACCGCGGTACATTAAAGCATCCGGCTCGAGGTGGGCAGTACCCTGCGACAATAGTAGCCGCCTGGCGGCGCTTGAGATCGGTCCGCGGTGTCTGTACCTTTGCCGCCTTTTATCCGCGCCAACCACCCCGCAGGCGCCCCGTCCCCCGGAGAAGCCCCATGTCCGCCGATCTCGCCCACATCCGCCAGGTCATGCAGGAAGCCGATTGCCTGTATGACGAAGCCCAGGTCGAAGCGGCCATCGACCGGATCGCTGCGGCCATCACCGCCGATCTCGCCGAGCGCAATCCAGTGGTCTTCTGCGTCATGAATGGCGGCCTGATCCTGACCGGCAAGCTGGCCACCCGGCTGAATTTCCCGCTGGAAATGTCCTATCTGCACGCCACCCGCTATCGCAACGAGACCACTGGCGGCGAGCTGTTCTGGAAGGCCAAGCCCGAGGTGTCCTTCATCGATCGCGACGTCCTGATCGTCGACGACATCTTCGACGAGGGCCACACCCTCAAGGCCATCATCGACTTCTGCCGCCATGCCGGCGCCCGCGAGGTCCATACCGCGGTGCTGATCGACAAGACCCACGACCGCAAGGTCAAGGGCCTGCAAGCCACCTATGTCGGCCTGCCCTGCATCGATCGCTACATCTTCGGCTACGGCATGGACTACAAGGGCTACTGGCGCAATGCCCCCGGCATCTACGCCGTGAAGGGACTGTGACCGCCCGGCTGTTCGATCAGGCGCTGTTCGCCGACCTGCTCCGGCAGGCGGCGGCCAGTCCGCGCCGCCGTGCCCATCACAACCTGCACGCCATGGACGAGCCCTGCCACCGCCTGGTGGTGGGCATGTGCGAGGACAGCTACATCCCGCCCCATCGCCACCTGGATCCGCACAAGTCCGAGAGTCTGCTGGTGCTGCAGGGCCGACTCGGGCTGTTGACCTTCAGCGAAGAAGGGCAGGTGCTGCTGCGCCGCGAGTTGTCCCAGCGCGCCGGTTGCCCGGGCGTCGATCTCGCCCCCGGGCACTACCATGCGCTGGTTGCCCTGGAGGGCGACTGCCTGTTCTTCGAATGCAAGGCCGGGCCCTTCGTGCCTCTGGGCGAGGGTGAGCGACCAGGCTGGGCACCGCTGGAAGGCGCCGCCGATGCCGAGCGCTATCGCCGCTGGATGCGCGCTCAATTCGATTGAACTTTTGATCGGGGTCGCGGTATTGCCCTGGCTTTGTCACTGGCGGGCAGGCGAGGGGCGGGGTTAGAATCGGCCCTCTTTTCTCCAAAGAATCCCCCAGCACAGGTAGCCAAAGGATGCGCAAGGATAAAAAGCAGGTCATCGGTGAAGAGATCAGCGACGAGCAGATCAAGCTGTTTCTCGCGGTCGAGCCGGCGGACGATACCCCCGCGTCTCTGCACAAGCTGGTCAAGGCCTATCGCGGTCTGCGTCCGGACGATTTCGAGCGCTTCGTCGGCTTCTTCGTCGAGGCCGGCTATGATCTGGATGCCCGTAACGATCAGGGTGAAGACTTCATCGAGCTGATCCGCAGCCATCGTCAGGCCGAGCCCTATATCGACGCCCTGCGCGCCGCGCACGCCTGATCTGCCGCAGGCAAAAAGAAACCCCGCCAAGGCGGGGTTTCTTTTTGCCTGGAGTTCGGGCCGCCTGAGCGGCCCGCACTTCATCAGGCTTCGCGGTTGCGGGTCAGCAGCGCGGGCTTCTCGCTGCGCGGCCGGCTCGGCAGGTCTTCCAGCTGCTCCAGGGTAGGCAGGCGGTCGGCACGCGACGGCTTGTGCACGATCTTCGGTTGCGGCTTGCTCGATGCCCGCTCTTCCTGGGCATAGGCACGCGGCTCGCTGGGTGCGGCCTCGTAGGGGCGGGCGGCGCGGGGCTGGCCATTCTGGCCACGGCGCTTGCCGGGCTGCTGCTGTTGCTGGCCACGCTGGGCACGGGCAGCGCCCTGACCCTGGCCTTGACCCTGACGGGGCTGCTGACCATTGCTGCTCGCGGCTGCCGGACGGGCACCGTTGCCGCCGTTGCCACGGCGCTGGCCGTTGCGACCCTTGCCCTGGTAGGGGCTGACGTAGTCGACGCTGTTGCCGAAGTTGTCGTAATCGTCGTCCAGGAATTCTTCCGGATCACGATTGCGCGGCTGCTGGGCCGCGGCCTGGCCGGGTTGCGCGTTGGACTGACCGGCGTCGTCGCGATCACGGCGGTCGCGACGATTGCGGGTACGGCCCTTGCGCTCGCCCTGGGGCTGGGCACCGGACTGCTCGCCGCTGGAGGCCTTGCCCTGGTTCTGGCCCTGATTCTGGCCTTTGCCTTCGCTGCGCGCCGGCTTGTCGGCCTTCTTCTGGCGATTCTGCTGCGGCTTGCCACGCGGCTCGCGCGGGGCGCGCACTTCCGGCTGCTCCGGCGGCACGGACTGCGGATCGAAGCCCTGCATGTCGCCATCGGGGATGCTCTGCTTGGTCAGGCGCTCGATGGCCTTGAGCAGCTTCTCTTCGTCGGGCGAAACCAGGGAGATGGCTTCGCCGCTACGCCCGGCCCGACCGGTACGGCCGATGCGGTGGACATAGTCTTCCTCGACATTGGGCAGCTCGAAGTTGACCACGTGGGGCAACTGGTCGATGTCCAGGCCGCGGGCGGCGATGTCGGTGGCGACGAGGACGCGGACCTCGTTGCTCTTGAAGTCGGCCAGGGCCTTGGTGCGGGCGTTCTGGCTCTTGTTGCCATGGATCGGCGCGGCCGGCAGGCCGTGCTTGTTCAGGTACTCGGCCAGGCGGTTGGCGCCGTGCTTGGTGCGGGTGAACACCAGCACCTGTTCCCAGGCACCCAGGGTGATCAGGTGGGCGAGCAGGGCGCGCTTCTGGTTGGCGGGGATGCGGAATAGCCGCTGCTCGATGCGCTCGACGGTGGTGTTCGGCGGGGTGACCTCGATCCGCTCGGGATCCTGCAGCAACTTGCCGGCGAGGTCGGTGATGTCCTTGGAGAAGGTGGCCGAGAACAGCAGGTTCTGGCGGCGGGCCGGCAGACGGGCCAGGACCTTCTTCACGTCGTGGATGAAGCCCATGTCGAGCATGCGGTCGGCTTCGTCCAGCACCAGGATCTCGACGGCGGACAGATCGACGCTCTGCTGACCGGCGAGGTCCAGCAGACGACCCGGGCAGGCGACGAGCACGTCGACGCCCTTGGCCAGGGCGGTGACCTGCGGCTTGAGGCCGACGCCACCGAAGACGCAGGCGCTGCGCATGGGCAGGTCACGGGCATAGACCTTGAAGCTATCGTGGACCTGGGCCGCCAGTTCGCGGGTCGGCGTCAGGACCAGTACGCGCGGCTGCTTGGCCACGTGCTGGCGGCCATCGGGATGACCATTGGGAAACAGGCGCTCGAGCACCGGTAGCGCGAAGCCACCGGTCTTGCCGGTGCCGGTCTGGGCAGCCACCATCAGATCGCGACCCTGCAGGACGGCCGGAATGGCGCGTTGCTGAACAGGAGTGGGATTCGTGTAGCCAGCGTCTTCCACGGCGCGGGCAAGGGCCTCGGAGAGACCGAGGGAAATGAAGGACATGCGGGGTTCCTGTCTCTGTCGGCGTCCCGCCGACGTGGGGGCGCGGTTGCGCTTCCGGTTGACGTCCAAAAGGTTTCGGACGTCTCGCCCGCCCTCGTCATCCTGCGCTGGATGAAGAGTCGGGCGATGACCGGTAGCGGTAATCACGATTGGGTGAAGTCGCCGCCAGTTCGCGTGGCCGACTTCAAAAACCGAGGTTTCGCCAGATGGCGATACACGGCTCCGCTTGGTTCAGGGTATAGAAGTGCACACCGGGTGCCCCGCCTTCGAGCAGTCGCTCGCAGAGGGCGGTCATGACTTCTTCGCCAAAGGCCTGGATGCTCTGGGTGTCGTCACCGTAGGCTTCCAGTTGCTTCCGCAGCCAGCGTGGCAGTTCAGCGCCACAGGCATCGGAGAAGCGCGCCAACTTGCTGTAGTTGGTGATCGGCATGATGCCAGGGATCACTGGGGCTTCGACTCCCAGTTTGCGGACACGTTCCACAAAATGGAAGTAGCAGTCGGCGTTGAAGAAGTACTGGGTGACCGCGCGGTCAGCACCGGCCTGCATCTTGTACACGAAATTGCGCACGTCGTCCGTAAAGCTGCGCGCCTGCGGATGGGTTTCCGGATAGGCGGCGACCTCGATATGGAAGTGATCGCCGGTTTCCTCGCGGATGAAGGCGACCAGATCGCTGGCATAACGCAATTCGCCACCACCGGACAGGCCCATGCCGGACGGCAGGTCGCCGCGCAGGGCGACGATGCGGTTGATGCCGGCTTCCCGGTACTGCTGCAGCAGCTCGCGCAACTTGGCCTTGCTGTCGCCGACGCAGGACAGGTGCGGCGCGGTGGGCACGCCGACCTCGTCGTTGAGCTGGCGCACGGTACGATAGGTGCCGTCGCGGGTGGAGCCGCCGGCGCCGTAGGTGCAGGAAAAGAACTCCGGCCCATGACTCGCCAGCTGCCGCGCGGTGGCGATCAGCTTCTCGTGGCCCGCTTCGGTCTTGCAGGGAAAGAATTCGAAACTCAGACTGGGTTTCACGGCGTCTCTCTCGTGAGCGGCCCCGCCCTTACGGGCGGGGCTGGCCATCAGTAGCGGTAGCTGTCGGGCTTGAAGGGGCCTTCCTGGGTCACGCCGATGTACTTGGCCTGAGCCTCGGTCAGGCGGGTCACCACGCCACCGAAGCCCTTCACCATTTCCAGCGCCACTTCTTCGTCGAGCTTCTTGGGCAGGACCATGACGGTGACGTTGGCGGTCTTCTCGGCGACCGGCAGGTCGGCGAACTTCTCCTGGTACAGGTGGATCTGCGCCAGCACCTGGTTGGCGAAGGAGCCGTCCATGATGCGGCTGGGGTGACCGGTGGCGTTGCCCAGGTTCACCAGGCGGCCCTCGGCCAGCAGGATCAGGTAGTCGTCGTTGGCCGGATCGACGGTCAGGCCGGTGCGGTGGATCTTGTGCACCTGCGGCTTCACCTCTTCCCAGCCCCAGTGCTGGCGCATGAAGGCGGTGTCGATCTCGTTGTCGAAGTGACCGATGTTGCACACCAAGGCGCGCTTCTTCAGGGCCTTGAGCATGTTGGCGTCACAGACGTTTACGTTGCCGGTGGTGGTGACGATCAGGTCGATCTTGCCCAGCAGGGCGCGATCCACGGAGGCTTCGGTGCCGTCGTTGAGGCCGTCGACATAGGGCGAGACCAGCTCGTAGCCGTCCATGCAGGCCTGCATGGCGCAGATCGGATCGACTTCCGAGACCTTGACGATCATGCCTTCCTGACGCAGCGAGGCGGCCGAGCCCTTGCCCACGTCGCCGTAGCCGATCACCAGCGCCTGCTTGCCGGACAGCAGGTGGTCGGTGGCGCGCTTGATGGCGTCGTTGAGGCTGTGGCGGCAGCCGTACTTGTTGTCGTTCTTGCTCTTGGTGACCGAATCGTTGACGTTGATCGCCGGGACCTTGAGGGTGCCGTCCTTGAGCATGTCCAGCAGGCGATGCACGCCGGTGGTGGTCTCTTCGGTGATGCCGTGCACGCGCTCCAGCACCTGCGGATACTTGTCGTGCAGGATCTGGGTCAGGTCACCGCCGTCGTCCAGCACCATGTTGGCGTCCCAGGGCTGGCCATCCTTGAGGATGGTCTGCTCGATGCACCACTCGTATTCGGCTTCGGTCTCGCCCTTCCAGGCGAACACCGGGATGCCGGCGGCGGCGATGGCGGCCGCGGCCTGGTCCTGGGTGGAGAAGATGTTGCAGCTCGACCAGCGCACTTCGGCGCCCAGGGCCACCAGGGTCTCGATGAGCACGGCGGTCTGGATGGTCATGTGGATGCAGCCGAGGATCTTGGCGCCAGCCAGGGGTTGCTCGCCGGCGTACTTGCGTCTCAGGCCCATGAGGGCGGGCATTTCCGATTCGGCGATGATGACTTCGCGACGACCCCAGTCGGCCAGGGAGATGTCGGCGACCTTGAAATCGTTGAAAGCGGCAGGCGTGAGGACAGCGCTCATTGAAGAGTCTCCATTCGTTAGGTGCGAATGGGCGCCGTTGATGCGTTCTGATAACGCTCCGCTCGAGCCTGACAACGTCTGGCGTCATGCCCGCCGAGGGTCCCGCGCCAGCGGCGGGTCGGCTAGGATGGGATAACGCAGCGTGCTGCAGCGCCCCTCGAACGGAAGGCGGGGCGGCCTGGTGGCCGCGATGCGCGGGCAGTATAACGAGGATCGCGATAAACCCAAAGGGTGGCGCTCTGCCTCATGTCGACCGGAATCTACCGCGCGCACCCTGATCTGATGTCTCAAGACCCCGGGAATTCAAGGAGCCCTGATGAACTTCCATACCCGCAAGTGGGTGAAACCCGAAGACCTCAACGCCAATGGCACCCTGTTCGGCGGCAGTCTGCTCAAGTGGATCGACGAGGAGGCGGCGATCTACGCCATCGTGCAGCTGGAAAATCCCAAGGTGGTGACCAAGTACATCTCCGAGATCAACTTCATCAGCGCCTCGCGCCAGGGCGACATCATCGAACTGGGCATCACCGCCACCGAGTTCGGGCGTACCTCCATCACCCTCAGATGCGAGGTGCGCAACAAGATCACCCGCAAGAGCATCCTCACCATCGACAAGATCGTCTTCGTCAATCTCGACGAGGAAGGCAATCCGGTGCCGCACGGCAAGACCGAGATCACCTACGTCAAGGACAGGTTCAAGGAGTCGCCTTGAGGCCCGCGCGGGTCACGTCCAGCCGCCGTCGCTCGGCCCAGTAGAGCAGCAGTTCGCGCAGCTGCGAGAGTTCGATCGGCTTGCCCATGTGGCCGTCCATGCCGGCCTCCTGGGCGCGATCCTTGTGCTCAGCGAGGATATGGGCGGTGAGGGCCACCACCGGGGTGCGCGACCTATGATTCTGCTGTTCCCAGGCGCGTAGCCGGCGGGTGGCGCCGAAGCCGTCCAGCAGGGGCATCTCGCAATCCATCAGGATCAGGTCGTAGGTGTTCTGCTGGAGCTTTTCGAAGGCTTCCAGGCCGTTGCTCACGGTGTCGGGTTCGACGCCGAGCTTCTTCAGCATGCCGCGGATCACCTTGACCGAGATGCTGTTGTCCTCGGCCACCAGCACGCGGAAATCGCTGGGGATGCCGCTGGGCTGTTCTTCGGGCTCGGGTTCGCTGACCCGCTGGCCGCGGCGCGACAGCTCGTCCGCCAGGGTCGCCCTGAGGGTATAGCCGGCCACCGGCTTGGCCAGCACCCGCTTGATGCCGGCGTTGCGGGCGATGACCTTGCTCGGCGCATTGCTCAGGCCGGTGAGCATGATCAGCAGCAGGTCGTGGTTGAGATTCTCGTCTTCGTTGATGCGCGCGGCCAGCTGCATGCCGGTCATGCCCGGCATCTGCTGGTCGAGCAGCACCACGTCGAAGTATTCCCGCAGGTGCGACTGGGTGCGCAGCAGGGCCAGGGCTTCGCGTCCGGACGCGGCGGTGACCGCCTGCATGCCCCAGGCGCTGCACTGCTGCTGCAGGACCTTGCGGCAGAGCTCGTTGTCGTCGACCACCAGCACCCGTACGTCCTGCAGCGGATAGTCGCTGTCGCCGCGCGACAGCACCAGCGCCTGGGCCGGGATAGGCAGGCTGATCCAGAAGCTGGAACCGCCCTCGGCGTTGTTCTGGATGCCGAAGTCGCCCTGCATCAGCAGCACCAGTTGGCGGGCGATGATCAGGCCGAAATCCAGGCTGTCGGTGTCGCTGGCGAGGAAGTCGCGGCGGTCGAGGTGGGTGGACAGCAGCTGGCGACTCAGGGCCGCATCCAGCGGGGTGCCGCTATCCTGCACCGAGATGCGCAGGCGTGGCGGCTGGCCGGTGGCCTCTTCCAGGGAGATCACCAGGAGGATCTCGCCTTCCTCGGTGCGCTGGAAGGCGTTTTCCAGCAGGTTGAGCAGGATCTGGCGCAGGCGGGTCGGATCGCCGATGAAACGGCGGGGCACCTGGGGCTGGATGAAGCTGAGCAGTTCGACCCGGTGCTCCTCGGCGCGCGGCCGGAAGATGTCTAGGCAGTCGTCGAGCAGGGCATTGAGGTCGAAGGTGACCTCTTCCAGTTCGATCTGGCCACTTTCCAGACGGGTGATGTCGATGATCTCGTTGATCAGGTTGAGCAGTTCGGCACCGGCGCTGTGGATGGTCTGCACATAGTCCCGCTGCTTGGCCGACAGCGCCGTGCCCTGCAGCAACTCGGTCATGCCTAGCACGCCGTTCATGGGCGTGCGGATCTCGTGGCTGATGCGCGAAAGGAATTCGGCCTTGCCCTTGAGCTCCGCATGGTTGGCCGCTCTGTCACGGGTACGGGTGAAATGCTCTTCGCGCAGATAGCGACGGCGCTCCTCCAGGGCCAGGGTGAGCAGGATGCCGCTGAACATGCAGCTGGCGATCAGGCCGCGGCCCATCCACACCGGCGGATTGGCGTAACCGGCCAGGATCGGCAAGGCGATCAGCCCGGCCAGGGCCAGCAGGGCGCAGCTCACTACCAGCAGCCGCGCATAGCGGGCGCCCTGGTGCCAGCGCTCAAGGGCGATGCTCAGGCAGGCGAACAGCGCCAGACCATTGACCGCCATGAGCCAGTCGCCGATATAGAACTCGCCGGCGGCGATGCGTACCACGGCGGCCAGGGCGACCAGCGCCAGCAGGCCCCTGAGCGTGCGGCGGATCCACAGCGGCAGTCGCCGCCAGCCAAAGAAGGCCCCCACGAAATTCAGCCCGGCGGCGCTGCAGGCCAGCACCGACAGATCGGTCAGCAGCGGCGTCTGGCCCTTGAAGCCGCCCAGGAAGAACTTGCTCAGCCCGAAAATGTTCAGGGCCACGCAGACCAGCATCACCAGCAGCAGGGTGAGGGCGCTGGTGGCGCGACTGCGGTGATAGAGCAGCTGGGCGCCGTTGTACAGCGCCAGCATGGCCAGGCAGCCGAGCAGCACGCCGAACATCACCAGCCGATGGGTGACCTCTGCTTCGGCACTGCTGCTCAGGGTCAGGGCGATCCGCATCGGCTGGGGCGATTCGAATCTCAGGAAGAGGTCGAGCGGCTGGTCGCTCTGCGGAATCGGAAAGACGAAGTCGCGACTGAGTTGCTGCGGATTGAGCAGCGGCCGCGACAGGCCATCGCGGATCTCGCTGAGCAACTGGTCGTCGCGATAGGCGAAGAAGTCCAGATAGCCGACATTGGGCGAAATGATGCGCAGCAGGCGCTGCTGGGTGTCGGGCTGGATGCGGGTGTGCAGCCAGAGCGCCCCGGGGCCGGCGGGGCGGTGGGCGCGGGCGGTGGTCAGCGGCTTGAAGGCGGACAGCCGGTCACGGACGTCGTCGAGCGAGAATTCGCCGGTGGCGTCCTCGTATTGCGCCCAGCCCGCATCCGGCGAATTCTCGGCCTGCACGGAATTGGCCACCAGCAGCAACAGCAGCCAGCTGACCACAAAGCCTATGGCGATCCAGAGCCGGTGCACGAGAGTTCCCTTCGCAAATGCGGACGTCGAGTATAGATCAGCCCGTCACGTCTGTTGACGTAACAGTGTAACAGGCTGATCCCTTAGGCGAGCTTCACTGTCGCTCGCGGGCGATGGCGCGGTAGCCGATGTCACTGCGGTAGAAGCAGCCCTTCCAGGCGATTTCCTGGGCCAGCGCATAGGCGTTCTGCTGGGCGGCGGAGACCGTTTCGCCCAGGGCCGTGGCGCACAGCACCCGACCGCCGGCCGTGACGACCTGACCATCGCGCAGGCTGGTGCCGGCGTGGAACACCTTGCCCGGCAGCGCCGCGGCGGCTTCGAGACCGGCGATGGCGTCACCCTTGGCGTAGTCGCCCGGATAGCCGCCGGCGGCCAGGACGATGCCCAGGCTCGGGCGCGGATCCCAGCAGGCTTCGATCTTGTCGAGGGCCTCGGCCAGGGCGGCCTCCACCAGCAGCACCAGGCTGGACTGCAGGCGCAGCATCACCGGCTGGGTCTCGGGATCGCCGAATCGGCAGTTGAATTCGATGACCTTGGGCGCACCGCTCTGGTCGATCATCAGGCCGGCATAGAGGAAGCCGGTGTAGACATTGCCTTCGCTGGCCATGCCGGCCACGGTGGGCTCGATGATCTCGCGCATGACCCGCTCGTGGACCTCGGGGGTCACCACCGGCGCGGGGGAATAGGCGCCCATGCCGCCGGTGTTGGGACCGCTGTCGCCGTCGCCGACGCGCTTGTGATCCTGGCTGGTGGCCATCGGCAGGACGTTCTTGCCATCGACCATGACGATGAAGCTGGCTTCCTCGCCGTCGAGGAATTCCTCGATCACCACCCGCGCCCCGGCGTCGCCGAAGGCATTGCCGGAAAGCATGTCACGCACGGCGTCCTCGGCTTCGGCAAGAGTCATGGCGACGATCACGCCCTTGCCGGCGGCCAGGCCGTCGGCCTTGATCACGATGGGCGCACCCTGCTCGCGCAGATAGGCCAGGGCCGGCTCCACCTCGGTGAAGTTGGCGTAGGCGGCGGTGGGGATCTGGTGGCGCGCCAGGAAATCCTTGGTGAAGGCCTTGGAGCCTTCCAGCTGGGCCGCACCGGCGGTGGGGCCGAAGCAGGGCAGGCCGCGGCTGCGGAACAGGTCGACCACCCCAGCCACCAGCGGCGCCTCGGGGCCGACGATGGTCAGCTCGACGTTGGCGGCGGCGAAGTCGGCCAGTTGTTCCAGGGCCAGGACGTCGAGGGCGACGTTCTCGCACTTGGCTTCAGTGGCGGTGCCGGCGTTGCCCGGGGCCACATAGACCTTGGTGACCCGGGTGTCCTGGGCGACCTTCCAGGCCAGGGCGTGTTCGCGACCGCCGCTGCCGATGATGAGTACGTTCATGCAGTGTTCCTCTCGGGCGGCCGCAGGGTGGCGTCCGCACTTTGAATTGGAGCGACGGCGAGGCGCGTGCGGCCTCGCCGTGACGGGTCCTTAGTGGCGGAAGTGGCGCATGCCGGTAAAGACCATGGCGATGCCGGCTTCGTCGGCGGCGGCGATGACCTCGGCGTCGCGCATGGAGCCGCCCGGCTGGATCACCGCGGTGATGCCGTTGGCCGCGGCGTTGTCGATGCCGTCACGGAAGGGGAAGAAGGCGTCCGAGGCCATGACCGCGCCGGCCACGGCCAGGCCTGCGTGCTCGGCCTTGATGGCGGCGATGCGCGCCGAGTTGACGCGACTCATCTGGCCGGCGCCGATACCTACGGTCTGCTGGCCCTTGGCGTAGACGATGGCGTTGGACTTGACGAACTTGGCCACCTTCCAGGCGAAGATCAGGTCCTGCAGTTCCTGCTCGCTGGGGGCGCGCTGGGTCACCACCTTGAGGTCGGCGGCGGTGATCATGGCGATATCGCGGCTCTGCACCAGCAGACCGCCATTGACGCGCTTGAGGTCCAGGCCGGGCTTGCGCTCGGCGGGCCACTCGCCGCATTCCAGCAGTCGGACGTTGGCCTTGGCCGCGACGACGTCGCGGGCCTCGGCGCTGACGCGCGGGGCGATGATCACCTCGACGAACTGGCGTTCGACGATGGCGCGGGCGGTCTCGGCGTCCAGTTCGCGGTTGAAGGCGATGATGCCGCCGAAGGCCGACTCGCTGTCGGTGGCATAGGCCAGTTCATAGGCCTGGCGGATGTCGCCGGCCACGGCCACGCCGCAGGGGTTGGCGTGCTTGACGATGACGCAGGCCGGCTCCTCGTAGCTCTTGACGGTTTCCAGGGCGGCGTCGGTGTCGGCGACGTTGTTGAAGGACAGTTCCTTGCCCTGCAGCTGGGTGGCGGTGGCCACGCAGGCCTCGCTGGCGTGCTCGACATAGAAGGCCGCCTGCTGGTGCGGGTTCTCGCCGTATCTCATGTCCTGCGCCTTGATGAACTGGGCGCTGAAGGTACGCGGGAAGGCGGCGCGGCCTTCGGTGGACAGGGTCTCGGCCTGCTGGTCGATACTGCCCAGGTAGTTGGCGATCATGCCGTCGTAGGCGGCGGTGTGCTCGAAGGCCTTGAGCGCCAGGTCGAAGCGCTGGGCATAGGTCAGGCCGCCGGCCTTGAGGTCGTCGAGGATGGACGCGTAGTCGCTGGCATTGACCACGATGGCGACGTCCTTGTGGTTCTTGGCCGCGCTGCGGACCATGGTCGGACCGCCGATGTCGATGTTCTCGATGGCGTCGGCCAGGCTGCAGCCGGGCTTGGCCACGGTGGCGGCGAAGGGGTAGAGATTGACCGCGACCAGGTCGATCGGGCGGATGCCGTGCTCGCTCATTACCTCGTGGTCGATGCCGCGGCGGCCGAGGATGCCGCCGTGGATCTTCGGATGCAGGGTCTTGACGCGGCCGTCCATCATTTCCGGGAAGCCGGTGTAGTCGGCGACTTCCACAGCGGGGATGCCTTCGTCGCGCAGCAGCTTGTAGGTCCCGCCGGTGGACAGGATTTCCACGCCGATGGCCGCGAGTTCACGGGCGAAGTCGACGACGCCCGTCTTGTCGGACACGCTGATCAGCGCACGGCGGACGGGGAGGCGAGAGGTCTGGTCGGTCATGGTCATGTCCATCAGGAGGAGAGAGACCGCCGGTCAAGCCCCCTGGGCCGCCGGCGATGAGGCGGATCAGAGCAGGTCGTATTGCTTGAGCTTCTTGCGCAGGGTGCCGCGATTGAGCCCGAGCATCTCCGATGCCTTGGTCTGGTTGCCCTTGACGTAATTCATCACGCTTTCGAGCAGGGGTGCTTCCACTTCGCAGAGCACCATGTTGTAGACGTCGGTCACCGGCTGCCCATCGAGGTGGGCGAAATAGTTGCGCAGCGCCTTTTCCACGCTGTCGCGCAGCGTCTGGCCCTCCTGCAGGGGAGCGGTCAGGTGCTGCTTGAGGTCGCCGTTGTCACTCACGGGCGCTGTTCCAGTCAAAGTCTCGGTCATCGAATTCATGCCACCTGCTTCCCGATCGGGGGCTGCGCGAAGAACGCGCGAATGCTGGCGTGCTGGGCTTGGGTGTCTTGCAGTCGGTTGAACTGGGCGCGCGATTCCGCGGCGCCCGGCCGGTCGGCCAGGTACCAGCCGACGTGCTTGCGGGCGATGCGCACGCCCATTTCCGGGCCGTAGAAGGCGTGCAGGGCGTCGAGGTGCTCCAGCAGGATGGCCTCCACCTCGGCATCGCTCGGCGCCGCCAGGTGCTCGCCGGTCGCCAGGTAGTGGGCGATCTCGCGGAAGATCCAGGGGCGGCCTTGGGCAGCGCGGCCGATCAGCAGGCCGTCGCAGCCGGTGTGCTCGAGCACGCGCCGGGCCTTTTCCGGGCTGTCGATGTCACCATTGGCGAACACCGGGATGCCGACCGCCTGCTTGATGGCGGCGATGGTGTCGTACTCGGCGGC
This sequence comes from Pseudomonas sp. RIT411, assembly GCF_003057735.2. Classification (NCBI taxonomy): domain Bacteria; kingdom Pseudomonadati; phylum Pseudomonadota; class Gammaproteobacteria; order Pseudomonadales; family Pseudomonadaceae; genus Pseudomonas; species Pseudomonas sp. RIT411. The sequence continues at coordinate 1,416 of NZ_QBIZ02000019.1, read as the reverse complement.
GCCCAGGAACCTGTCGTCACGGGTGCGGCCGTGCACGGCCAGTGCCTGGATGCCGGCGGCTTCGGCCAACTGCGCGATGCGCAGGCCGTTGCGATTCTCGGGATTCCAGCCGGTGCGGATCTTCAGGGTCACCGGAACGTCTACCGCGGCCACCACGGCGGCGAGGATCTCGGCCACCAGGACCTCGTCCTTCATCAGCGCGGAGCCGGCGGCCTTGTTGCAGACCTTTTTCGCCGGGCAGCCCATGTTGATGTCGATGATCTGGGCACCCAGTTCGACATTGCGCTGGGCTGCTTCGGCCAGCATTGCCGGATCGCCGCCGGCGATCTGCACCGAGCGCGGTTCCTGCTCGCTGGCGTGGATCAGGCGCAGCCGCGACTTGCGGCTGTCATAGAGCCGCACGTCACTGGTCACCATTTCCGACACGGCCATGCCGGCGCCGAGTGCCAGGCACAGGCGCCGGAAGGGCAGGTCGGTGACCCCGGCCATGGGCGCGAGAATCAGCGGATTGGGCAAGGTATAAGGGCCGATGCGTACCATCGACATATCTTTTTCCCTGGCGAATAGGCGCCTGTTCCGCCTGCGCCGGAAACCGGCCGCGGACAGGGGCTGCTGTGCTTGAAAAGGGTTGGGAATGATACCCGCTCGCCGCCTCCGGATAAAGCGCGAGTTGGCTAGTTTATGAGCAATTCGCCCTGGCGCTACTCCGGCGAGAAGAAGCTCAGGCTGTAGTTCACCGCGCGCGGACCGGGGTCGAGAATGTCCAGGGCGATGTGGATCGGCGTCTGCGGCGGCATCTCGTCCTGGCCCTTGAGCTCGCCGTTCAGGTACTCGCCGGGCTTGAAACGGCGGCTGGCGAGCAACTGGCCGTTGAGGTCGGCGAAGCGCAATTCCAGCAGCGGAAAGGGCTGCGAGAAGGGCGCCCGGTTGTAGAGAATGGCATCGACGCGCAGGGCTCCGGAAAACTGCGGATGGCTGCGCACCACCAGGTTGCTGCTGCGGATCTGCTGGACATCGACCTTGGACGGCACCTTGCAGCCCAGGCTGGCGCAGGCCTGGACGAACAGCGGGCGATAGCTGTCCTGCCGCGCCAGTTCGTCGAAGTGGTAATAGACGTACTGGCCGGCCAGGCCGAGCAGCGCCAGCAGGCAGAGCAGGATCCACAGCAGGCGGCGACCCCAGTGCGGGCGCCTTGGTTGGCTGTCCAGCTGCAGCGGATCGTCGTGCAGGTCCAGCAGGGGATCGTCCTGCCATTCCGGTTCGCTGCGCAGGGCGGTCGTGGCCTTGGCCGGCAGCGGCTCGTCGTCGCCGTCGCGTGCGGCGCTGAGGGGTTCGGCAACGGGCTCCTGCCAGTCGTCGAGCCGACCCAGGCCGGGCTCGGCGCGTTCGTCGTCGTCGGCTTCGACCCGCCCGAGT
>NZ_QBIZ02000018.1:0-113221 GCF_003057735.2 Pseudomonas sp. RIT411 | reverse complement strand
TGCGCACGACTGGCCAGATACCCGGGATCGAGCAGCCCCTTGACGTTGACCGGCACCAGCTCCGGATCCGCTACGTACTGGGCGCGATCGGCATAGGCCAGGCGCTCGGCCTCGGCGATCAGGTGCACGGCTTCGGGACGCGGCTCCTGGCCCGCCGGCAGCGCGGTCGGTACTGGCCGCAACGGCGCCAGGGCCCAGGCCGGATCACGGGCTTCCAGGGCCTGGAGAATGCCCAGGGTCTGGGCCACGGTGATGCCGCCGGCGGGCGGTGGCATGCCACAGACGCGCCAGCGCTGGTAGTCGGTGCACAGCGGCGTGCGCGTCCTGGCACGATAGCCGGCCAGGTCCTGAAGACTCAGGCTGCCGGGATTGGGGCTCTCCTGCACGGCGCTGGCGATGGCCTGGGCCAGGTCGCTGCGATAGAGCGCTCCGGCGCCCTCCCGGGCGATCAGCGCCAGGGTATCGGCCAATTCCGGGTTGCGCAGCCGGGTACCCACCGGCTTCACCTGTCCCTGGGCATCCAGATAGAGCGCGGCCATCCCGGGTGACTGCTTGAGGAAGGGGTCGTGAAGCAGCTGGTTATGCAGCCGCGGCGACAACGGGAAACCCTCCCGGGCCAGGCGGATGGCCGGCTCGAACAGCACCTGCCAGGCCAGCTTGCCGTGGTCGCGATGCGCCAGCTCCAGGGCCCGCAGCACCCCGGGCACCCCTACCGAACGACCGCCGATCCGTGCCTCTTCGAAGGCCATGGGGCTGCCATCCGGGTGCAGGAAGAGCCTTTCCGTGGCCCCGGCTGGCGCGGTCTCGCGACCGTCGTAGGCCTGGACCTTGCGACCGTCCCAGTAGAGCAGGAAGGCACCGCCGCCAATCCCGGAGGATTGCGGCTCGACCAGGGTCAGGACCGCCTGCATGGCGATGGCGGCGTCGATGGCCGAGCCGCCCTGGCGCAGGATCTCCCGGCCGGCCTCGGCGGCCAGGGGATTGGCCGCGGCCGCCATCTGCCGGGTGGCTGCGCTGGCCGTCAGCCCGGGGCGGTAACCGGAACCGGCCTCGGGAGCCGTGGGCAGTGAGGTCTCGCGACCCTGGCTACAGGCGGCCAGGGTCAGGGACAGGAAAAGGGGCGTAAAGATCGACAGAGGCATTCGCAATGGGGGGCTCCTGGGCAACGGGGCTTTCGCCCGCCAAGCCTAGCCCATCACCTGCCCCACCGCCGCCTGTCTGACCTCAGAGCGGCAGGTGACGGTGCAGAAAGCCGCCGCAGAGCACATCCAGCCAGAGCAGCTGGTGCAGGGCGACGATGGCGAAGAACACCAGCCGAAAGCTCAGCTTGACGGTCTTGTGGCGAAAGCGCTGCTGGGCGATCAGGGCGCCCGGCCAGCCGCCGAGCAATTCGCCCAGGTGCAGCATGCGCTCCGGCACGCGCCAACCCTTGTCGCGGGCGCGCTGCTTGTCGTGCTTGTAGAGCAGGTAGGTGGCCACGCTGGCCACCAGATAGAGCGGCATCGGCCAGAGCACCCCGCGGCCGAAGGCCAGCGACAGCATGCCCACCAGGGGCAGGATGAAGACGGCGATCTGCAGCAGCGCCAGCATGTCCTGGCGGGCGATGGCGGCGCGCTGCTGATAGGGCGTCAGCGGCGCTGCCCGCTTGGCGGCCTTAGGGGAAGCATTCTGCCCAGACGCACGAGCCGGCTTGCGCCGGCTCTGCTGTTCCTTCTCGGGTTTCACCCGGCCGCCTTGGCCGCGTGCCAGTCGATCCAGCCGAATTGCCAGGTGGCCAGGATCAGCAGTCCGAAGACGATGCGGTACCAGCCGAAGACTTCGTAGCTGTGGTTGCCGATGAACTTCAGCAGGGCCTTGACCGCCAGCATGGCGAAGAGGAAGGAGGTGACGAAGCCGACTCCGAACACCAGGACGTCGCTGGCGGTGAACAGGTGACGGTACTTGTACACGGAGTAGACCGTCGCTCCGACCATGGTCGGCATGGCCAGGAAGAAAGAGAACTCGGTGGCCGCCTTGCGCGACAGGCCGAACAGCAGGCCGCCGATGATGGTGGAACCGGAACGCGAGGTGCCCGGGATCATCGCCAGGCACTGGGCGCAGCCGACCTTGAGGGCGTCATGCCAGCGCATGTCGTCCACCTCTTCCACGCGGATGCGATGGGTACGCTTTTCCGCCCAGATCATGATCACGCCACCGATCACCAGGGCGAAGGCCACGGTGATCGGGTTGAACAGGTATTCGTGGATCAGGTCACCCAGGATCACGCCCAGCACCGCGGCGGGCAGGAAGGCGATGATCAGGTTGCCGGTGAAACGCTGTGCATAGGACTTGCGCGGCAGATCGGTGACGATCTCGAAGACCTTGAAGCGGTATTCCCAGACCACGGCCAGGATGGCCGCCAGCTGGATGATGATATTGAAGGCGATGGCCCTTTCCCCACCGAAGCCGATCAGATCGGCAACGACGATCTGGTGGCCGGTACTGGAAATGGGCAGAAACTCGGTGATGCCCTCGACGATCCCCAGAATCAGCGCCTGCAAGGCACTCCATAGGTCCATGGTATTACTCCATCCAAGTGAAACATTTGCAGGTAGCCGGAGCTGCAGGCTCCGGCGGCAACGGGGTTCGAACCGTGACGCTCCGCAGGGCATGGCCCTTCGCGGTACCCAAGACAGCACGTGCTGAAGTCAGCGCCCGGCACCTTACCAGAGCGAGACCGGTTGAAGAGACCGATAGACGGCCATTAGGTGCCGTACAATGACGAATTCAATCTTTCCGGATGTGAAGCATGTCGTTTCTGGAGTCGCTCACCACCCTGCTGGGCATGTCGCCCGTGGAGCTGCTGGCCGCCGTTCTCGGGGTGATCGCTGTCTGGCTGACGGTGCGCCAGAACATCTGGGCCTGGCCCATCGGCCTGGTGATGGTGGTGCTCTACGCCTGGATCTTCCTGGACGTGAAGCTCTATTCGGACATGCTGTTGCAGTGCATCTATGCGGTGCTGCAACTCTATGGGTGGTGGCAATGGCTCAGGGGCGGCCAGCAGCACCAGGGCCGCGAGGTCACTTCGCTGGCGGCGAAACCCCTGCTGGCCGGTCTGGCCGTTGGCGCCCTGGGCAGCCTGGCCCTCGGCTATCTCATGGGCACCCATACCGATGCCGCCCTGCCCTGGCTGGACGCCGCGCTCACCGGCTTCAGTCTGGTCGCCCAGTTCTGGATGGCGCAGAAGCGCCTGCAGTGCTGGGTGCTGTGGTTCGTGCTGGACGTCATCTATGTGGGCCTCTTCTATTACAAGGGCCTCTACCCCACCGCGATCCTCTATGCGGTCTTTGTCGGCCTGGCGGCCTATGGCTGGCTCGACTGGCGTCGCGCCCTGGCGACCGCGCGATGAAGGTGGTGGTACTGACCGGCCCCGAGTCGAGTGGCAAGTCCTGGCTGACGCAGGTGCTGAGCGAAAGGTTCGGCGGTATGCGGGTCGACGAGTACGTCCGCGAATACTGCGAGCGGCACGGTACCGACACCACCCTGGCGGATGTGGAGCTCATCGCCCGCGAGCAAGTGCGTCGGGAAGACCAGGCGCGCGCCGCCGCGCCGCCCCTGCTGCTGCTGGACACCCATCTGCTGAGCAATCTGCTGTGGAGTCGGCTGCTGTTCGGCACCGCGCCCGCCTGGCTGGAGCCGGCGCTGCTGGCCCGCCGCTACGATCTGCACCTGCTGCTCGACCCCCGCGACGTCGCCTGGCAGGACGACGGTCAGCGCTGCCAGCCGGAGCTGACCGAGCGGCTGGCGTTCTTCGCCCACTGCCGCGACTGGCTGCAGGCCCATGGCCAGCCGCTGCTGGAAATCGCCGGCGACTGGTCCGAGCGGCAAACGGCCGCGCTGGCCGCGGTGAGCCGATTGCTGCACGAGGCCTGACCCGCCGGTAGAATGACGTCCTACACCGGAGAACGCCATGCACGACGACGATGCCTCTTTCGCCGACTTCACCCGCGGGATCCGTCCGCTCAAGCAGGATCGCGCCGACACCGGCAAACCGCGCGCCGACCTGGGCCAGGTCGCCCAGCGCCGTGCCGATGCGACCAGGACCACGACCGCTATCCGGGTCGATGGCCTGAGCGATGCCTTCGTCATCGATGTGGGCGCCGAGGACGAACTCTACTGGGGTCGCGACGGTGTCCAAGACACCCAGCTGCGCCGCCTCAAGGGTGGACAGATCCCGTTCGAGGGCAGTCTGGACCTGCACGGCATGACCGTGGAGAAGGCCCGGGAAACCCTCTGGGACTTTCTCGCCGAGGCCACCCGCCTGGAAATCCGCTGCGTGCGCATCACCCATGGCAAGGCCGCGCGCCTGGACGGGCGCCGTCCGCTGATCAAGAGCCACGTCAACACCTGGCTGCGCCAGCACCCCCAGGTACTGGGCTTCACCTCCTGCCTGCCCCGCCACGGCGGTACCGGCTCGCTTTATGTCTTGCTCAAGCGCACCATGCTCGAAGGTCGCGACGAGTGACTCCGCGACTCGGGTGACGTCTCATCCGAGCGCCAACCTCCTTATCGACAAACAGGAACCCAAATGTCTCTCGAACAGCACTACTCCTCGATCCTGACCGGACTCGGCGAAGACATCGGCCGGGAGGGGCTGGTGGACACGCCCAAGCGCGCGGCCAAGGCCATGCAGTACCTCTGCCGTGGCTACAACCAGACGCTGGAAGAGGTGGTGGGCGAGGCGCTCTTCACTTCCGACAACAGCGAGATGGTGCTGGTCAAGAACATCGAGCTGTACTCCCTGTGCGAGCACCACATGCTGCCCTTCATCGGCAAGGCCCACGTCGCCTACATGCCCAAGGGCAAGGTGCTCGGCCTGTCCAAGGTGGCGCGTATCGTCGACATGTTCGCCCGTCGGCTGCAGATCCAGGAAAACATGACCCGGCAGATCGCCGAGGCCATCGAACAGGTCACCGGTGCCGCCGGGGTCGCAGTGGTCATCGAGGCGCAGCACATGTGCATGATGATGCGCGGCGTGGAAAAGCAGAATTCCTCCATGGTCACCTCGGTGATGCTCGGCCAGTTCCGCGCCAGCGATGCCACCCGCGCCGAATTCCTCAGCCTGATCAATCGCTGAGTCGGCTGCGACGTCCGCCACCCTGGAGGGTCGAAGTCTCGAACCTCCAGGAGACCTGCACGCCATGCCGGACATCCACAGCCTCACCCTGCTCAGGGCCCAGCCCGAACGCTCCCAGGCACTGGGCGCCCATCTGCTCGATCTCGCCGCCGTGGCGGTGACCGATGCAGGCTGCCTGGACTACCGGGTGTTCCAGGGCAGCGAGGATGGCGACCTCTGGGTGATCCAGGCCCGCTGGGCCTCGGTCGCCGCCCAGGACGACCACTTCAACCAGCCCCATACCCTCGCCTTTCTCGACGAGTTGCCCAAGCTGGCGGACGAGGTGGACCTGTATCCGCTGGAGCCGAGAAGACCGGCTGGCAAGCCTTGATACGGCTTACAACGTCCTATCGCGGCCATGGCGGTCCGCCGATGCGGCCGCTCCTACAGAGGGTGATGCTTTTGTAGGAGCGGCCCATGGCCGCGATAAAGCTAAGTCAGCTGTCGCGTGACCTCATCAATACTCGGACAGCGCAAAGCTCGTCAGGGCGAAGGTGGGGATGCCGGCGGCTTCCAGGCGCTTGGAGCCGCCCAGTTCGGGCAGGTCGACGATGGCGGCGGCCTCGTGGACCTCGGCGCCCAGGCGGCGGATCAGGTTGCCGGCGGCGACCAGGGTGCCGCCGGTGGCGATGAGGTCGTCGACCAGCAGCACCGAATCGCCGGCGCCGACGCTGTCCTTGTGCACCTCGATCACGGAGTCGCCGTATTCGGTGCTGTAGACCTCGGTCAGCAACTCGGCCGGCAGCTTGCCCTGCTTGCGGAACAGCACCAGCGGCTTGCCCAGTTCATAGGCCAGGATCGGGCCGATGAGGAATCCGCGGGCATCCAGCGCCCCGACATGGGTGAAGGACGCCGAACGATAGCGCTCCAGCAACTCCGCCATGACGGCGCGCAGGCCTTCGGGCGACTGGAACAGCGGCGTGATGTCCCGAAAGATCACCCCCGGCTTGGGAAAATCGGGCACGGCGCGGATGAGGGATTTCAGGGCGGATTCGGAAAAGGACATGGCAAAGACTCTCGGGCGCCGGGCGCCTGGTTGAACACGATTGCACAGTATACCGGGGGCTACAGGGCCGGGGCCAACCTGCCGTCCCCTGGCGCTGAATCGATTCATGTAGTGACTTCCGTTGACAGCTACCAACGAAGCGGACATTCTCGCTCTCGCGCAAACGTTTGCGCGACCACAAGAACCATAAGAATTCGGAGATTCCCCTATGCTGGCCTTTCGCCCTGCCCGCCTGCTGGCGGCTATCGCTCTCACCTCCGCTTCGCTGATCCTGCCGCTCGCCGCCAGTCACGCCACGGCCGCCGAAAAGCCCAAGGTCGCGCTGGTCATGAAGTCCCTGGCCAACGAATTCTTCCTGACCATGGAAGACGGCGCCAAGACCTACCAGAAAGACCATTCCGCCGATTTCGACCTGATCTCCAACGGGATCAAGGACGAGACCGACACCTCCAGCCAGATCCGTATCGTCGAGCAGATGATCGTGTCCAAGGTCGACGCCCTGGTCATCGCTCCGGCCGACTCCAAGGCGCTGGTTCCGGTACTGAAGAAGGCCAGCGACGCCGGCATCAAGGTGGTCAACATCGACAATCGCCTGGATCCCGAGGTGCTCAAGTCCAAGTCCCTGGACATCCCCTTCGTCGGGCCCGACAACCGCAAGGGCGCGCGCCTGGTGGGCGAGTACCTGGCCAAGCAGCTCAAGCAGGGTGACCAGGTCGGCATCATCGAGGGCGTCTCCACCACCACCAACGCCCAGCAGCGCACCGCAGGCTTCAAGGACGCCATGGAAGCGGCCGGCATGAAGATCGTCGGCGTGCAATCCGGCAACTGGGAAATCGACAAGGGCAACGCCGTCGCCGCGGCCATGCTCAACGAATACCCTGACCTGAAGGCCCTGCTGGCCGGCAACGACAGCATGGCGCTGGGCGCCGTCTCCGCCGTGCGCGCGGCCGGCAAGAAAGGCCAGGTGCAGATCGTCGGCTACGACAACATCAAGGCCATCCACCCGATGCTCAAGGACGGTCGCGTCCTCGCTACCGCCGACCAGTTCGCTGCCAAGCAGGCCGTGTTCGGGATCGAAGCCGCGCTCAAGCTGGTCAAGGGCGAGCCCACCGGTGCCAAGGACGGCGTGATCGAGACCCCGGTCGAACTCGTCACCCAGCCCTGATCCGAGGAGAGCCCCCATGTCGTCCGAGGTCATCCTCAGCGCCCGTGGCATCGGCAAGACCTATGCACAGCCGGTACTCGGCGGCGTGGACCTGGAATTGCGCGCCGGCCAGGTGCTGGCGCTCACTGGAGAAAACGGCGCCGGCAAGAGCACCCTGTCCAAGATCCTCTGTGGCCTGGTGCAACCCACCACCGGCGAGCTGAGCTTTCTCGGCCGACCCTATGCCCCGGGCAGCCGCCGCGAGGCGGAAGCCCAGGGGGTGCGGATGGTCATGCAGGAGCTCAATCTGCTGCCCACCCTCACCGTGGCGGAAAATCTCTTTCTCGACCGCCTGCCCCGGCGGCTGGGCTGGATCGACCGCCGCCAGCTGCGCGAACAGGCGCGGCTGGCCATGGCCCAGGTCGGCCTGGAGTCCATCGATCCGGATACCCCCATCGCCGAACTGGGCGTGGGTCACCAGCAGATGGTGGAAATCGCCCGCAACCTGATCGGCGATTGCCGGGTGCTGATCCTCGACGAACCCACCGCCATGCTCACCTCGCGCGAGGTGGAGCTGCTGTTCGAGCAGATCGAGCGGCTGCGTGCCCGGGGCGTGGCCCTGGTCTACATCTCCCATCGCCTGGAAGAACTCAAGCGCATCGCCCAGCAACTGGTGGTGCTGCGCGATGGCCGCCTCGTGGCCGATGCGCCCATGGCGGAGTACGCCACCGACCAGATCGTCAGCCTCATGGTCGGCCGCGATCTCGGCGAGCATCTGGACATGGGCGAGCACCGGTTCGGGCCGCCGCTGCTGGAGGTCAAGGGCCTGTCGCGCGCCGACAAGGTCCAGGACGTCTCCTTCAGCGTCCGCGCCGGGGAGATCTATGGCATCTCCGGACTGATTGGCGCCGGACGGACCGAACTGCTGCGGCTGATCTTCGGTGCCGACCGCGCCGACTCCGGCGTGGTGCACCTGGCCGGCAAGCCGGTCGACCTGGCCTCGCCGGCCAAGGTGGTTCGCCAGGGCATCGCCCTGATCACCGAGGACCGCAAGGGCGAAGGCCTGCTGCTCAGCCAGCCCATCAGCGCCAACCTGGCCCTGGGCAACATGGCCAAGGTTGCCCAGCAGGGCCTGGTCAGCAGCGCCCGTGAAGCCGCCCTGGCCGAGCGTCATATCAAGGGCATGCGCATCCGCTGCAACGACGGCAGCCAGCCCGTGGGCGAACTTTCCGGGGGCAACCAGCAGAAGGTGGTCATCGGCCGCTGGCTCGAACGCGACTGCCAGGTGCTGCTGTTCGACGAACCCACGCGCGGCATCGACGTCGGCGCCAAGTTCGAGATCTATGGCCTGCTGGCCGAACTCACCCGCCAGGGCAAGGCCCTGGTCGTGGTCTCCAGCGATCTGCGCGAGCTGATGCTGATCTGCGATCGCATCGGCGTGATCTCCGCCGGCCGCCTGGAAGCCACCTTCGAACGCCATGACTGGGATCAGGAGCGGCTGCTGGCCGCCGCCTTCGCCGGCTATCGCTCCCGCGAAGCCCTGCTGGAAGAACCTGTCCCGCCGCAACCCCTTTCTCAGGAAGCCATTCGATGAGCAGTCTTCCCGTCACCTCCTCCCGGCGCGCCTTCGGCCTGGGCCTGGGCACCTACGTCGGCCTGGCCGCTGCCCTGCTGGCCATGATCGTGCTGTTCTCCCTGATGAGCAGTCACTTTCTCTCCTATGCCACCTTCACCACCCTGGCCAACCAGATCCCCGATCTGATGGTGCTGGCGACCGGGATGACCTTCATCCTGATCATCGGCGGCATCGACCTCTCGGTGGGTTCGGTAGTGGCCCTGGCCGCCGCCGTGGTCAGCGTCGCCACCCTGGAATGGGGCTGGGGCATCCTGCCCGCCGCCGCCCTGGGCATGCTCTGCGCCGCCCTGACCGGCACCCTCACCGGCAGCGTGACCGTGGCCTGGCGCATCCCTTCCTTCATCGTCTCCCTGGGCGTGCTGGAAATGGCCCGCGGCGCGGCCTACCAGTTGACCGATTCGCGCACCGCCTACATCGGCGATGCCTATGCCTGGCTGTCGACGCCCTTCGCCTTCGGCATCTCGCCCTCCTTCGTGATCGCCCTGCTGGTGATCGTGGTCGCCCAGTTGCTGCTGACCCGCTCGGTGCTCGGACGCTACCTGATCGCCATAGGCACCAACGAGGAAGCGGTGCGCCTGGCCGGGATCAATCCCAAGCCCTACAAGGTCATCGTCTTCGCCCTCATGGGCCTGCTGGCGGGCCTCGCCGCGCTGTTCCAGATCTCCCGCCTGGAAGCCGCCGATCCCAATGCCGGCGTCGGCCTAGAGCTGCAGGTGATCGCCGCGGTGGTGATCGGCGGGACCAGCCTCATGGGCGGTCGCGGCTCGGTCATCAGCACCTTCTTCGGCGTACTAATCATCTCGGTGCTGGCCGCGGGCCTGGCCCAGATCGGCGCCAGCGAGCCGACCAAGCGCATCATCACCGGCGCGGTCATCGTGGTCGCCGTGATCCTCGACACCTACCGCAGCCAGCGCGCCAAGAGCAAGGGCTGATGGCGACCATCAAGGATGTCGCCGCCCGCGCCGGCATCTCCTACACCACCGTCTCCCATGTGGTGAACAACAGCCGCCCGGTCAGCCCGGGCGTGCGGGAAAAGGTCGAGGCGGCCATCGCCGAACTGGGCTACGTGCCCAGCGGCGTGGCGCGCTCCCTGCGCAGTCGCGCCACCGGCACCTTCGGCGTGCTGGTGCCCAATGCGGTCAATCCCTACTTCGCCGAGCTGGCGCGGGGGATCGAGGATCACTGCGAACGCCAGGGCTACAGCGTCATCCTCTGCAATTCCGATGACGACGCCGACAAGCAGCTGCGCTATCTGCGGGTGCTCAAGGAGCGCCGGATCGACGGTCTGGTGGTCGCCACCGTGGACGGCGATCCGCGCTTCGCCCGCGCCCTCGCCGGCCTGCGCATCCCACTGGTGCTGGCCGACCGCCCGCTGGACGGCGTCCAGGCCGCGCATATCCGCATCGATCACCACCAGGGTGGCCTGCTCGCCACCCGCCACCTGCTGCAACTCGGTCACCGGCGCATCGCCTGCATCGGCGGCCCGGCCGACTCTCCCGTCGCCAGCGAGCGCATCACCGGCTACCAGCAGGCCCTGGCGGAGGCCGGTATCGCCCCTGGCGCCATCCAGCGCTGCTCCTTCACCGCCGCCGCCGGTCATGCCGCAGCCCGCGAATTGCTGGCCCGGGCGGAGCGCCCCACCGCGATCTTCGCCGGCAACGACACCATCGCCCTGGGCGTGCTGCGCGCCGCCGCCGAACGGGGCCTGAGCGTCCCCGGCCAGCTGTCCGTAGTGGGCTTCGACGACATCGAACTCAGCCGCTATCTCTACCCGGCCCTGACCACCATCGGCCAGTCGATCCGTGACCTCGGCGAACGCGCCGCCCAGCTGCTGCTGGCGCGCCGCGAGACGGTCGGCAGCCCTTCCACCCACGACATCGCCGTACCCCGGCTGGTGCTGCGCGAATCCACCGCGGCGCCCTCTGCTCTGGAGACCTCCCATGCACCCTGACGTCGTCGTCATCGGCAGCCTGAACATGGACCTGGTGGTGCGCACCCCGCGCCTGCCCAAGGGCGGCGAGACCCTCGCCGGCCATACCTTCACCACCGCACCCGGCGGCAAGGGCGCCAACCAGGCCGTGGCGGCCGCGCGCCTGGGCGCCCGGGTCGCCATGATCGGCTGCGTCGGCGCCGATCCCTATGGCGACTTCCTCACCCGCAGCCTGCTCCAGGAAGGCATCGACTGCCAGGGCGTCTCGGTGGCGGCCGAGGTGCCCACCGGCATCGCCTCCATCCTGGTGGACGACCAGGGCCAGAACGCCATCGTCATCGTCGCCGGTGGCAACGGCGAACTGTCCGCCGCTCATCTGCAGGCCCAGGAACGCGTGCTCGACCAGGCCAAGCTGGTGATCGCCCAGCTGGAGGTCCCACTGGCTACCGTGGGCGCCGCCCTCGCCCGCGCCCATGCGCTGGGCAAGACGGTGATCCTCAATCCGGCGCCGGCCACCGGACCGCTGCCGGCCGAGTGGTACGCCCATATCGACTACCTGGTGCCCAACGAAAGCGAGGCCAGCCTGCTGACCGGCCTGCCGGTGGACACGCTGGAGCAGGCCGAAGCCGCTGCGCGCCAACTGGTCGCCGCTGGCGCCCGGCAGGTGCTGCTGACCCTGGGCGGCCAGGGCCTGCTGCAGGTCTCCGCCGACGGCTGCCAGCACCACCCGGCCACGCCGGTCAAGGCGGTGGACACCACGGCCGCCGGAGACACCTTCCTGGGTGGCTTCGCCGCCGGCCTGGCGGAGGGTCTGAGCGTCTCGGCGGCCATCGCCCTCGGCCAGCAGGCCGCCGCCATCGCTGTCACCCGTCCGGGCGCCCAGCCCTCCATCCCCAGCCGCCAGGAGCTCGCCCGGTGAAGAAGACCGCTCTGCTCAACATCGCCCTGTCCCAGGCCGTCGCCAGTCTCGGCCACGGCGACCTGGTGGTCATCGGTGACGCCGGCATGCCGGTGCCGCCGGGCACGCCCCTGGTCGATCTGGCCGTGACCCCGGGCGTCCCGGATTTCCTCAGTGTGGTGCAGGCGCTGCTCAGCGAGATGCAGGTGGAAAGCCATCTGCTCGCCGAGGAAACCCTCGAGGTCCAGCCCCCGGCCCTGGCCGAACTGGAGCGCCTGAACGCCGACGGCGCCCTGGGCAGCCGCCGCCTGGTTTCCCATGACGAGATGAAGACCCTGTGTCGCCAGGCGCGGGTGCAGATCCGCACCGGCGAGTGCCAGCCCTACACCAACCTGATCCTGGTGGCCGGCGTCACCTTCTAGCCGGCGGCCCTGCCCAATAGCTGCCGGGTCGCCTGCAGGTCCAGCGGCCGGGCGAACAGATAGCCCTGGGCATGGCGGGCGCCCATGTCCTTGAGCAGTTGCAGTGCCTGGGCGTCCTCGACGCCCTCGGCGACCACATCCAGGCCTAGCGACTCGGCCATGCGCACGATGGCGCGGACGATGGCGACACTGCGCGTGCTGTCGCCCAGACGCAGCACAAAGGATTTGTCGATCTTGAGGCCGCGAAAGCGGTATTCGTGGACATAGCCCAGCGACGAGAAGCCCGCGCCAAAATCGTCCAGCACCACCGAGACCCCGTGGCGATCCAGGGCCTCCATGGCCGCCTTGGCACGCTCCGGCTCGGCGACCAGGGCCCCTTCGGTCAATTCCAGGCAGATCCGTGACGGCGCCACACCGTACGCGGCGAGGATGCTCAGCACCTCGTCGGCGAATTCCGGCTGCACGATGCTGTAGCTGGAGCAGTTGACGTGCACCACCGGCCAATGAGCCTGGGCGGGCTCGGCCAGGGTGGCGGCGATGCGCGTCAGCATGTAGGTATCCAGCCGTCCGATCAGGCGCAGGCCTTCCAGCTCGGGGAGAAAGGCCCCCGGCGCCAGCACGCTGCCATCGGGCTGTCGCCAGCGGATCAGCGCCTCCAGCGCCGCCACGCGACCGGTGCCGACCTCGATGATCGGCTGGAAGAAGGGCTCCAGTTCGTTACCGTTCTTCAGCGCCTTGCGCAGCGCGCCTTCGCGCACCACCTGGTCGGACACCACCTGGCGCAGTTCCTGGTTGAACACCGCGAAGTTGTCGCGGCCGCCCTGCTTGACTCGGTACATGGCCGTGTCGGCATCGCGCAGCAGGTCATCCGGCTGGCGATGCAGACTGGGATCGGCCACCACGATGCCGATGCTGCAGGACGCGAACAGACTGTGGTCGTCGATCACCAGCGGGCGATCGAAGGCGTCGATGATGCGCTGGGCGATGGCCACCGGCGACTCCAGACCGCCACCGGGCACCAGGATGGCGAATTCGTCACCCCCCAGCCGCGCCAGCAGGTCGGTCTCCCGCAGGCAGCCAGACAGCCGCTCCCCCGCCGCCACCAGCAGCAGATCGCCGAAGGGATGGCCGAACTGGTCGTTGATGCGCTTGAACCTGTCCAGGTCGAGAAACATCACCGCCAGGCCGGCACCGTCGCGCTCCAGCGCCGTCCAGAGTTCGCCCAGGCGCTGCTGCAAGAAGCTGCGATTGGGCAGCCGGGTCAGGGCATCGTGATTGTTCTCGTACAGCAGTCGGGCATTGGCCGCATCCAGGGCCCGGGTGCGCTCCTGCACCCTGACCTCCAGGGCCTGGCGCGACTGCTGGATGGCTTCCGCAGCGCTGCGCCGGGACAAGGCGGTATCGATGTGGCGCGAGACGAAGGTCAGCAGCTCCTGGTCGCGCTGGCTGTAACGGACATCTTCGCGATAGCTCTGCACCGCCAGCACGCCGCGGACCTGCTTGCCGTCATAGAGCGGGATGCCCAGCCAGGAACAGGCTTCCGGGGTGCCCTCGACCGGGGTGATCTCGCCGCGCTCAATGAGCAGGCGGGCCTTGTGCCGATCGATGATGCAGGGCCGCCGTTGGCGGATGGTGTATTCGGTATAGCCGCGGCTGCCGCGCCGGGCGACGGGGGCCGCGGTACGGCGCTCATCGGCGAAATAGGGAAAGCTCACCTCGCCCGAGGCGTCGTCGTAGAGGGCGATGTAGAAGTTGTGGGCATAGAGCAACTCGCCGACGACGCGGTGCAGCCCCCCCAGCAATTCCGGCATGTCGGTGCTGGCGCTGGACAGCTCGGCGATGCGGAACAGCGCCGCCTGCAACTGCTCGGCGCGTTCGCGCTCGGCGATCTGCTCGCGCAGCCGGGCGTTGACCTCCGACAGCTCCTGGGTGCGCTGGCCCACGGTGGCTTCCAGATCCTCGCGCCGGAGAATGCGATCCAGGGCCATGGCCACGTCACGGGCGATGACCTGGAACAGTGCCTGGTCCTCAGGGCCGTAACGGCGCTCGCGGTCGTAGACCTGCAGACTGAGCACGCCGAAGGTGCGATCGGCGCCATCCTTGAGCGGGATGCCCATCCAGAATTCGGGCACGCTGCCCTGGCAGTAATAGGGTCCGTTGGCCTGGGCGGCCTCCATGGCCTCCTTGGGCAGCAGCAGCGGCTCGCCGTGCATGAGGACAAAGGCGGTCAGGCTCGGCTGCTCCCTGTCCAGCGGCTCGAAGGAACCCGGCGCCGGGGGGCTCTCGTCGCGCTGATCGAAGTAATAGGGATAGTGGATCCGGTCGGCATCGGGATCGAGCAGTGCCAGGCAGAGATTCTCCGCATCGATCAGGGTCACCAGCAACTCATGGGTGCGCTGCATGAACAGCTGGCGATCCAGGGTCGAACTGGCCAGGTAAGTGATGTCGTAGAGCACCTGCTGGATGGCCTGGGCCCGCTGCAACTGCAGGCGCTGCAGTACGAAGCCGAATCTCAGGGCCAGGGCGGCGAAATCGGTATGGCCATCGGGACGGGCGAGCAACCAGCCCAGCGGGGTCGGGCCACTGCCGGTGGGATAGCAGCGGAGCGAGGTCTGGGCGGACAGTAGCGCCAGTTCCTCGTCGTCGAGCAATTCCGGCCAGCCACCGGCGTCATTTCCGGTGGCCATGCAAGACCAGTGGCCACGGCGCTGGTACCAGGCCCAGTCAGCGCCCGCAGCCGACGCCCGCAGTTGCGCGATGATCTCGTCCGGCTCCAGCCCCGGCACATTCGGATCCGGCCAGCGTGTCTCCGGCGGCCTGACCGGGCCTACGCCTGGCAGCTGTTCCTCAGCCCCTTTCATGCTGACTCCTTCCCATGCATTCGCCGGATCCTGACACAGATGTCCCTGGCTTCGGCAAGTACGGAATGAACGGTTTGCTCGAGGGGGTGAACGGCAAAGATATGACTAAAGACGCTATTTGGCTAATACAAGAGTTGTACAGCCGACAGGCGCCTGTCCAACAACTCGGCGTTCCAGACAATCCCCTGCCGCTGGGCTTGTAAAACAAAAAGCCCAGGGCTTCCCCATCGATCCGAAAGGCCGTCGCCACCCGAATCTCTGGCTAGGCCAGGACCACTAATAAGCAGACAGAACGCAATCTGGCGGGGCGCTCCAGCCCGTTGTCGCCACTCTCCACGAGCAGGAGTTTTCCATGACCGCTTCCAAGCAAGACAACCTCATCGATTGGCTGCGCGATGCCCATGCCATGGAGGAACAGGCCGAGAAGATGCTCTCGGCCCAGGCCGCGCGCCTCGAGCACTATCCGCAGTTGCGCCAGCGTATCGAGCAGCACATCCGCGAGACCCAGGAACAGCGGCAGGTGATCGAAGGCTGCCTGAGCCGTCACGGCAGCAGCCCCTCGACCCTCAAGGACATGGGCGGCAAGTTGATGGCGCTGGGCCAGGCCATCGGCGGCGCTCCTATGAGCGATGAGGTCATCAAGGGGGCCATCGCCGGCTATGTCTTCGAGAACATCGAAATCGCCACCTACACCACGCTGATCGCGGCCGCTGCCGAGATCGGCGACAGCGAAACGCAGCAGGCCTGCGAACGCATCCTCGAACAGGAGAAGGCCATGGCGGCCTGGCTGCTGGAAGACCTGCCCGCCACCACCCGCGCCTTCCTGGAACGCTCCGCCGACCCCGATCTGACCGCGAAGCGCTGAAACGCCCGAGTTATACCGTGACTAGCCCCTGGAGGTTACATGTTCGTCCATAACAAGCGACTGCAATACACCGTGCGCGTGTCCGAACCCAATCCCGGCCTCGCCAACCTGATGCTGGAGCAATTCGGCGGTCCCCAAGGCGAACTCGCCGCCGCCATGCGCTACTTCACCCAGGCGATAGCCGAACTCGACCCGGGCCGCAAGGACATGCTGTTCGACATCGCCACCGAAGAACTCAGCCACCTGGAAATCATCGGTTCGATGATCGCCATGCTGAACAAGGGCGCCAAGGGCGACCTGGCGGAAAAGACCCAGGAAGAAGCGGACATGTACCGCTCCCTGACCGGTGCCGGCAATGATTCCCACCTCACCCAGATCCTCTACGGTGGCGGCCCGCAACTGATCAACTCGGGCGGGGTGCCCTGGACCGCGGCCTACATCGACACCGTCGGCGAGCCGACCATCGACCTGCGATCCAACATCGCCGCCGAGGCCCGGGCCAAGATCGTCTACGAGCGCCTGATCAACGTCACCGACGATGCCGGCATCAAGGACACCCTGAGCTTTCTGATGACCCGCGAGATCGCGCACCAGAAGTCCTTCGAGAACGCGCTGCACTCCATCCAGCCCAACTTCCCCCAGGGCAAGATGCCACCGCGGCCGGAATTCGCCAGCGTCTACTACAACATGTCGCAAGGCGAAGGCGATATGCGCGGTCCCTGGAACCAGGGTCAGGACTGGGAGTTCGTGGAGCAGCCCAGCCCCGCCGTGGACGGCGGCGACGGCCTGGCCAGCGTCAAGCTGCCGCCGATGCAGGCCAAGGCGGTCGAACAGCTCGCGACCCGCACCATGTCGGATCCGAATGCTGCACCGGTAACGGGTGCCGATCTGGGCGCCGGCCTGGCCAAGCAACTCGACAAGAACCGTCTGGAAGAGTGATGTCTAGGCGACGGCGCCCATCGGGCGTCGTCGCCCTCCCCTCGGCCCGATGACCTTTCGTCGGCCCGCTTGCGCGCGCTGCGCTTCCGCACGAACCTGGCCAATTGCCATCGGTCCTACTGCCGTCATCGTAGTAGGGAAAGCCCTGATGGAAGATTATCTCCTGGCGTTCGCCATGGTCGCCCTGACCGCCCTGTTCATAGGTCTCACTACCGTCGGTCTGGTGGAATTCACCTGATGGCGCTTTGCCGCCTTTCGCGCTGAACATTTGTCCGGCGGTGCAGTCTGCCGCTGTGCATTGATGCCATCACGTTGTATGACGTAGCCAGGGACGCCACCATGAAACGCCACGCTTACGCCTTAGCCCTCGTTGCAGCCGCCGTCTGCAGCGCCCCCGTTTTCGCCATGGATCAGGATGCCCTGCAATTCGAGCAGGCCAGCATGGTCGCCTTCAAGAGCTGTGCGAACAAGGCGGTGATCGCCGGAACCCGCATCGGCGATACGGCTCGCTTCTCCGATACCGACAGCTGTGTCGTCCAGGCACTGTCGCAGATCGAGCCGGCCTATCAGAAGGCCCTCACCTCCCTGCAGAACAACGGCACCGCCCGCCGCTGCCTGCAGACCTACTACAGCAACTGGCTGACGCTGATGAAATCCCTGCCGGAGCTGCAGTCCAAGCCGCCGTCCTCCGTGCTGCTGACCGCCAACGGTGGCGAGCGCCGCCTCAACCAGTACTGGCAATTCGTGGTCAGCGCTCGCTGATCACGTCCGAGCGTCCCGCGGGGAGCCCTGGCTCCCCGCTCGCGTTTCAGCCGATGGCGATATGCCCCGGCTGCGCCGCTACCCGCGCCAGCCAGGCCTGGATGGCCGGATAGTCGTCCAGGCTGAAGCCGCCTTCGTGGGCGACGTGGGTGTAGGCATAGAGCGCGATATCGGCGATCGAGTAGTCCTCGCCGACCAGGAAGGGCGTGCGCTGCAACTGCTGCTCCATCACCCGCAAGGCCTTGTAGCCGCGCACCAGGCAGACCTCGTACTCCTCCCGGCGCTCCGCCGGCAGCCCCTGGTAGAGCTGGATGAAACGCGCCACCGCCACATAGGGTTCGTGACTGTACTGCTCGAAGAATTGCCACTGCAGCACCTGGGTCCGCAGCCGCGGCTCGCTGGGCAGGAAGCGCGTGCCGTCGGCGAGGAAGTTGAGGATGGCATTGGATTCCCACAGGCAGGTGCCGTCTTCCAGCTCCAGCACCGGAATCTTGCCGTTGGGATTCTTCGCCAAAAAGGCTTCGCTCTGCGTCTCGCCAGCGAGGATATCGACCTCGTGCCAGCGATACTCCAGGCCGAGCAGGTGCAGCATCAGCACCACCTTGTAGCAGTTGCCGGAACGACGATCGCCATAGACCTGATTCATCTCACAGCTCCTTGTCATGGGGGGGTGGCTTCCCGGATCACGCTGGCCAGGCGCGCAAGGCCCGTATCCAGCCGTTCGGGCAGCACATGGCTGAAATTGAGCCGCAGCAGACCGCAGTGACGATCCGGTTCGGCGAAGAATGGCTCGCCCGGCATGAAGGCGACGTCCTGCGCCAGGGCGGCATCCAGCAGCGTACGGGTATCCAGGGGCGTTTTCAGCCGTAACCAGAAGAACAGTCCACCCTGGGGAATCTGCCAGTCGGCGATGTCGCTGAAATGTCGCGTCAGCGCCCGCGCGAAGCCATCGCGACGCTCACGGTAGAAGGTCCTTACCTCCTCCAGGTGCCGGGCATAACGCTCACTACCCAGCCATTGCAGCACCTGCCACTGGCTCATGCGGCAGGTGTGCAGATCGGCCGCCTGCTTGAGCGCCCGCAGGGGCTTGAGCAGTTCAGGCGAGGCGATCAGGTAGCCCACGCGCAGGCCGGGCAGCAGCGTCTTGGACAGGCTGCCGGTGTGGATCCAGGCGCTGCGCCGGAGTTGGCCGCACAGCGGCCGCGCCGGCGCGCCGTCATAGCTGAGTTCGCGATAGGGCTCGTCCTCGACCAGGGTCACGCCATACTCGTCCAGCAGGGCTGCCACCGCCGCACGGTTGGCTGCGGAATAGCGCACCCCGGAAGGATTCTGGAAGGTCGGGATCAGATAGGCGAAGGCCGGGCGTTGCTCTTCCAGGCGCAGGCGCAAGGCCTCCAGATCCAGGCCCTCCGGCGTCAGACTGACCTCCAGGCACTCGGCGCCAAAGAACTGGAAGCTCTGCAGCGCCGCCAGGTAGGTCGGGCCCTCCACCAGCACCGGGGTGCCGACGTCGAGATAGAGCTTGGCGATCAGATCCAGGGCCTGCTGCGAACCCGTGGTCACCAGCACCTGGTCCGCCGTGCAGTCCAGGCCATAGGCGCGGGCCTGGGCGGCGATGGCCTCGCGCAGCGCCGGCTCGCCCTCGCTCATGCCGTACTGACCCAGGCTGGCCGGCATCGTGCTCCAGTCCACCGCTGGCAGACAGCGCTCGGCCGGCAGCCCTCCGGCGAAGGACATCACCTCCGGGCGCTGCGCCGCCGCCAGGATGTCGCGGATCAGGCTGCTCTTGAGTCGGGTCACCCGTTCGGAAAATGCCATCTGCCCTCCTGTGGCCCGTGGCCTGGTAATGAGTCAAACTACTTGACCGACCCTAATCCACTCCGGAAAGACAAGTCAATATGCTTGACCTAAATCAGACCTCCCAGCAGCGCCTGGTCATGGAGACCTTCTTCTTCGGGTACCAGGCGTTCACCGCCAAGGCCGACGACATGCTGGCGCGGCGCGGCCTGAGCCGGGTCCACCAGCGCATTCTGTTCTTCATCGCGCGCGAGCCGGGCCTGAGCAACAAGGCGCTGCTGGAGGTGCTCAACGTCAGCAAGCAGGCGTTGAACATTCCGCTGCGGCAGTTGCTGGAAATGCAACTGGTGGCCATGGAGACGGATGCCGCGGACAAGCGCAAGCGACGGCTATCCCTGACCCGGGGTGGCGCCGCCCTGGAGCAGACCCTAAGACGCGAGCAGATGCGCCTGGTGCAGGCGGCGCTGGCTTCGGCGGGAGCGGACGCGGCCGAGGGCTGGCTGGCGTTCAATCAGGCCCTGGCCGGTCGCCAGGAGAGCGAAACCGAAAGCCAGGACAGTTCGAGCCCTTCGGTCGACTCCTGAAAACTGTACCGCTGGTTCGCGGCCTTGGTGTACGGATACCGGCCCGAGCGGCCTGGCTAAGCTGGCGCAAAGCCCAGGGATGCCCCTCATGACCGTCGAACTGCTCTCCGCCTTCATGCTCTTCGCCTTCGTCTCCTCCGCCACGCCCGGCCCCAACAACATGATGCTGCTGGCGTCGGGAGTGAATTTCGGCTTTCGGCGGACCCTGCCGCACATGTTCGGCATCAGCCTGGGCCACATGCTGCTGGTCATCTGCACCGGCCTCGGCCTGGGTCAGCTGTTCTTGCTCTATCCGCCGCTGCAGATCGCCTTGCGGGTCATTGGCGGCGCCTACCTGCTGTATCTGGCCTGGAAGCTGGCTACCGCTTCTGCCCCCACACCGCGGGAGTCGGGCAGCGGCAAACCCTTCGGCTTCTTCCAGGCGGCGGCCTTCCAGTGGGTGAACCCCAAGGCCTGGGTGATGGCCATCGGCGCGGTCACCGCCTATATTCCGGCCGAGAACTTCACCGCCAACCTGCTGCTGGTCGCCCTGCTCTTCGCCCTGATCAACCTGCCCAGCGTCAGCCTCTGGACGCTGTTCGGCATGGGCCTGCGCCGTCTGCTCAGCAGCCCGGCACGGCTGCGGCTGTTCAACTGGAGCATGGCCCTGCTACTGGTGCTGTCCCTCTATCCCATCCTGTTCGGCCATCACTGAGGTTTTTCGATGCACGCGGCTCCGCAACGCCTTTCCCCGCTGGCCGATACCTCGCCCGCCGCCGTGGTCGCCGGCTTCGTCGCCATGCTGGTGGGCTACACCAGTTCCCTGGTGCTGATGTTCCAGGCCGGCCAGAATGCCGGCCTGAGCAGTGGACAGATCTCCTCCTGGATCTGGGCACTGTCCATCGGCATGGCGCTGACCACCATCGGTCTGTCGCTGAAACACCGCACCCCCATCGTCATCGCCTGGTCGACCCCGGGCGCCGCGCTGCTGGTCACCAGCCTGCCATCGGTGCCCTACAGCGACGCCATCGGCGCCTTTGTCCTCTGCGCCGTGCTGCTCGCCCTCTGCGGCCTCACCGGCAGCGTCGACCGCCTGCTGCGCCGGGTCCCGCCGGCGCTGGCCGCCGCTCTGCTGGCCGGCATCCTCTTTCGCATCGGCATCGAGATCTGCTCCGCGGCCCAGCACCAGACCGCGCTGGTGCTGGGCATGGCCCTGGCCTATCTGGTGGCCAAGCGGCTGTGGCCGCGCTATTGCGTGCTGGTCGCCCTGGTGGCTGGCCTGTTGCTGGCCGCCGGGCTGGGCCTGCTGGACTTCCACGGCCTGCGCCTGGAGTTGGCGGTGCCGGTGTGGACCAGCCCGACCTTTTCCCTGGCCGCCACCATCGGCATCGCCATCCCGCTGTTCGTGGTGGCCATGGCGTCGCAGAACATGCCCGGTATCGCCGTACTGCGCACCGATGGCTACGCGGTCCCGGCCTCCCCGCTGATCGCCACCACCGGCCTCGCCTCGCTGCTGCTGGCACCCTTCGGCTCCCATGGCATCAACCTGGCGGCCATCAGCGCGGCGATCTGCACCGGTCCCCAGGCCCATGAGGACGCCAGCAAGCGCTATACCGCGGCGGTCTGGTGCGGACTCTTCTATGGCATCGCCGGGCTGTTCGGCGCCACCCTGGCAGCGCTGTTCGCCTCGCTGCCCGGCGAACTGGTGATCTCGGTAGCCGCCCTGGCGCTGCTCGGCTCCATCATGAACGGCCTGCACGGCGCCCTCGCCGACCCCGGCCAGCGCGAACCGGCACTCATCACCTTTCTGGTCACCGCCTCGGGCCTGACCCTGGCCGGCATCGGCTCGGCCTTCTGGGGCCTGGTCGCCGGTCTTTTGGCCAGTTTGCTACTGACCGCACGCCGCCGTTAGAACCCGCGCCCCTCCTGACGGGTCGGAACTGGATCCTTCCCGTCAGGAGAACACCATGTCCCGTACCAATCGCCAATTCCTGCTCGCCAAACGCCCATCCGGCGAACCCACCGCCGACACCTTCGAGCGCGTCGAGCAGCCGATCGGCGAACCCGGCGCCGGTCAGGTGCTTATCAAGAATCTGTACCTTTCCCTCGACCCGGCCATGCGCGGCTGGATGAACGAGGGCAAGTCCTATATCAAGCCCATCGGCATCGGCGAGGTCATTCGCGCCCTGGGCGTCGGCGAGGTGGTGGCGTCCAACCACCCGGACTTCAAGGTGAGCGATACCGTCAATGGCATGCTCGGCATCCAGGACTATTACCTGGGCGAGCCCCAGGGCTTCTACAAGGTGGACCCCAGCAAGGCCAGCCTGCCCCAGTACCTTTCCGTGCTTGGCATGACCGGCCTGACCGCCTACTTCGGCCTGCTGGAGGTCGGCGAGCCCAAGGCCGGCCAGACCATAGTGGTCTCCGGCGCCGCCGGCGCGGTGGGCAGCATGGTCGGCCAGATCGGCAAGCTCAAGGCCTGCCATGTGGTGGGCATCGCCGGTGGCGCGGAGAAATGCCGCTATCTGATCGAGGAACTCGGCTTCGACGCCGCCATCGACTACAAGGCCGAACCGGACCTCGCGGCCGCCCTGCAGCGCGAGTGCCCCAACGGCATCGACGTCTATTTCGACAACGTCGGCGGTCCGACCCTCGACGCGGTGCTGGCGCAGATCAATTTCCGCGCACGGGTGGTGCTCTGCGGCGCCATCAGTCAGTACAACAGCGACAAGGTGCAGGGCCCGCAGAACTATCTGGCGCTGCTTAGCAATCGCGCGCGCATGGAAGGGTTCATCGTGCTCGACCACGCGGCTCGCTATGCCGAGGCGCAGAAGCAGTTGGCGATCTGGCTGGCCGACGGCCAGCTCAAATCCCGCGAGCATGTGGTGGAAGGCCTGGACACCTTCCCCGAGACCCTGATGAAGCTGTTCTCCGGCGAGAACTTCGGCAAGCTAGTACTCAAGGTATAGGCCACGCGTCGGAAAGTCGTCACGAGCGGGTCGCAAAAGCGACTCGCCTGGCCTTCAGGCGTCAACTTACAGACGGCCAATCGCCACCATACGCCTAAGTCATTGATTTTACTGCCACTGCGAGACTGGCACGCTTCTCGCTGTAGAGGGACTATCCGCCAAGGAGAACAGGCATGGTCCCGCCCTCGTCCAACACCATCAATCTTGATCGCGCTCGCCAGCAGCGCAACGCCAACCTGGCCGCCCCCGCCCGCGACAGCGATCCGGCGGTGCTGGGCGCGCTGCGTCAGCGCCTGCTCAGCGTCCTGCAGACCTCGCTGGAGCTCGAACGGGTCCTGCAACTCTTCCGGCAGGAGGTTGATACCCTAGTGGACCTGCCCGGCCTCAGCTACCGCAATGCCGCGGAAGACGTGGCCATCGGCCTGGGCGAAGAACAGGGTCATCAGGTGCACTATCACCTGAGCCAGGGGGACCTGCGCCTGGGTGACCTGACCTTCTACCGCCAGGAGCGCTTCCAGGAGAGCGAACTCGGGGCGCTGGAATACCTGCTCGGCAGCCTGCTGTTTCCCCTGCGCAATGCCCTGCTGTTTCGCGAAGCCCAGAACAACGCCCTGCGCGATGCCCTGACCGGTGTCGGCAATCGCAGCGCCCTGGATCGCGCCCTGGTGCGGGAACTGGAACTGGCCCGCCGGACCCAGCAGCCGCTGTCACTGCTGATGCTGGACCTGGACCACTTCAAGCGCATCAATGACAGGTTCGGCCATAGCGTCGGCGACGACGTGCTGCGCCAGACCGCCCGCACCCTCGGCAACAACCTGAGAAGCATGGACATGGTCTTTCGCTTTGGCGGCGAGGAATTCTGCGTACTGCTGTCTGCCACCGGCCACGACGCGGCGCATATCGTGGCGGAACGCCTGAGAGCGGCGGTGGAGGCCCAGTCGGAGACCGCCGGTGCCATCCCCCTGCCGGTCACCCTGAGCCTGGGCCTGGCGACCCTGCGCGACGTCGAGTCCCCGCGCTGCCTGCTGCTTCGCGCGGATCGCGCCCTCTATCAGGCCAAGGCCGAAGGCCGCAATCGATTCTGCAGCCTGGCCTAGCGGTCGCCTGGGGCCAGGCGACCTCTCTGCTTAGCGGCGACCGCCCTTGCCGGTACCGCCGCCGCTCGGACCACGACGCGGGGCAATGCCCGGTGAGGTACGGCCCTTGCTGACCGGCTTGCGGCCCATTTCGCTGGGACGCTCGGCCACGGCCGACCCCTGGGGCTTGCCGGTCTTGCCCGTCTTGTTGAGCTTGTTGCGCGAACCCCGACCGGCATCGATCGGCCGCGCCGTCTTGCGCTGCTGACGCTCGAGCTTTTCCTTGGTCTTGCCGCCCATGGACGGCAGCGCCACCGGCGGCAGGCCGACTTCGCCCGCGAGGATGTCGATCTCCCCCTGGGTCATCTCGCGCCAGCGCCCGACCGGCAGATCGCTGGTCATGAACACCGGACCGAAACGTACGCGCTTCAACCGGCTCACCACCAGGCCCTGGGATTCCCACAACCGACGGACTTCGCGGTTGCGGCCTTCCATCACCACGCAATGAAACCAGTGGTTGAAGCCATCGCCCTCCGGCGCCTGCTGGACGTCGGTGAAGCGCGCCGGGCCGTCTTCGAGGATCACCCCGTTCTTCAGGCGCAGCAGCATCTCTTCGGTCACCTCGCCCCGTACCCGTACCGCGTACTCGCGGTCCATCTGGTAGGACGGGTGCATCAGCCGGTTGGCCAGTTCGCCATCGGTGGTGAACAGCAGCAGGCCGGTGGTGTTGATGTCCAGGCGACCGACATTGATCCAGCGGCCCTGCTTGGGCTTGGGCAGGCGGTCGAAGACGGTGGGCCGGCCTTCGGGATCGTCACGGGTGCAGATCTCGCCCTCGGGCTTGTTGTAGATCAGCACGCGGCGTACCACTTCCTCGGCCTGGTCGCGCTTGAGCAGCCGTCCGTCCACCGCGATGGCGTCCTTGGGCATGACGCGCAGGCCCAGGGGCGCGACCACGCCGTTGACCTTGATGCGGCCTTCGCCGATCCAGGCCTCGACGTCGCGGCGCGAGCCGACGCCCAGGCGCGACAGCACCTTTTGCAGCTTTTCGCCAGCCGGCGCGGGTGCGCTTTCTTCGAGGATTTCGTTTGGGGGATTCTTGTCGAGGGTCATCAGGCACCTCCCGGTGTAGTGGACGACAAAGGCGCCACGGAACGGGCGCCAGGAAAAAGACAGGGGCGCATGATAGCGCCCCTGCTCGCGCCAGCCTAGCGAGTGTGGTGTCTCAGAAGTTGACTGCACAATTTTGGCGGCGCTTTTTCGGCTATGGCCGCGTTGCCACTCCTCGCCATAGCCCTGCTATGACTCGTACCGGCGCCTAGCCATAGCCAAAAAATCACTCGCCAATTCTTGCGCGAACTTCAGAGACACCGCACTAGCCTGGCGGGTGACGGATGGCCGCAGTGTCAGTCCAGTGTGGCCAGGGCGTCGCGGCACAGCTGCTCGACGCGGGTCCAGTCCTTGGCTTTCACCACGTCGCCGGGCAGCATCCAGCTGCCGCCGACGCACAGCAGGTTGGGCTGCTGGAAGTAGTTCTTCACATTGCCCGGGTTGACGCCGCCGGTGGGGCAGAACTTGAGTTCGGCGAAGGGACCGGCAAAGGCCTTGAGCGCATCCACGCCGCCATAGACGTTGGCAGGAAACAGCTTGAAGCGGCGATAACCCAGGCGGTAAGCCTGCATGATCTCCGAGGGCGTGGCGATGCCGGGCAGCAGCGGGATGGGCGCCGCTACCCCGGCCTGGAGGATCTCCTCGGTGGTGCCCGGGGTGACGATGAACTGGGCGCCGGCCTCGACCGCGGCGTCGAACATCCGCACGTCCAGCACGGTGCCCACACCGACATCCAGCTCGGGACGTTCCTGGCGCAGCAGGCGCACCGCGTCCAGCCCGTGGGCCGATCTCAGGGTGATTTCCAGGGCGGTCAGTCCCCCCGCAGCCATGGCGTCGGCGAACGGCAGCACGTCAGCGGGATCGTTGATCACGATCACCGGCAGGATCCGCGCGCGGGCGCACAGGGCATCTAGGGTCGCGATCTTATTCTGCATGTCCAAAACTCAACTCCTCGTCAGGGGCACCAAAAGACGACCAGGGGTTCGCGCAGGAACGCCTTGATCGGAGTGGCCAGCTCGTCGCCCTCGGCCAGAGCGGTTTCCAGTACCTGTCGCTTGCCTGCGCCCTGGATGGCGAGGATCTGTTGCCGCGCGCGGCTCAGGTAGGCACGGCTCAGGGTGATGCGGGTCTGGGGCGCGGACGGTGCCACGCCGTGAAAGCTGAGGCGCTCGCTGGCCGGATCCAGGGCCTCTTCCAGGCCGGGACTGCCGGGGAACAGCGAGGCGGTATGGGCGTCGTCACCCATGCCCAGCACCAGCACATCGGGCGTCGCCAGGGCGTCGCGCAGCCGGGCTTCGGTCAGGGCCATGCCCTCTTCCGTGGAGCTGGCCGGACTGTAGAGGTCGACGAAGCCGGCCGCGGCGGCAGGCCCCTGGAACAGGTGCTTGCGCAGCAGGCCGGCATTGCTGTCCGGATGGTCAGCGGGTACCCAGCGCTCGTCCGCCAGGGTCACCAACACCTTGGACCAGTCCAGCTCGGCCTGGGCCAGGCGCTCCAGAAAGGGCACCGGACTGCGACCGCCGGAGACGATCAGCAGCGCCTCGCCGCGGGCCGCCAGGGCTTCGCGCAGCGCGGTAGTGACGGTCTCGGCCAGCGCCGCGGCGTGGGCGTCGCGGTCAGGCAGTTCGCGCAGGGTCACGCCCTGCCCCAGATCAGACGTCGCCATACCAGGATCTCCCGTCTCGTGCGATCAGTGCGATGGAGGTCAGCGGACCCCAGCTGCCGGCGGCATAGGACTTGGGCGAATCGCCCATCTTCGACCAGCCATCCATCAGCTGGTCGCACCATTTCCAGGCCGCCTCGATCTCGTCCTTGCGGACGAACAGCGACTGGTTGCCCTGCATGACTTCCAGCAGCAGTCGCTCATAGGCATCCGGCGTGCGCAGGTGCTTGAAGGTCTCGGAGAAGTTGAGCTGCAGCGGACCGCTGCGCAGCTGCATGCCCTTGCGCAGGCCCTGATCCTTGCTCATTACCTGCAGCGAGATACCCTCGTCCGGCTGGATGCGGATGATCAGACGGTTGCTGATCAGGCTGCGCTGCTCGGGGGCGAAGATGTAGTGTGGTGGTTCCTTGAAATGGATGACGATCTGCGACAGCTTCTGCGGCATGCGCTTGCCGGTGCGCAGATAGAAAGGCACACCGGACCAGCGCCAGTTGCGGATGTCGGCGCGGATGGCGACAAAGGTCTCGGTGCGGCTCTCGGTGTTGGAATTGGGCTCTTCCAGATAGCCCGGCACCGGCTTGCCGTCGCTGTAGCCGGAGGTGTACTGCCCCAGGACCACCCGGCTGGCGAGCTGGTCGGCGGTGATGGGCTCCAGCGCCTTGAGCACCTTGACCTTCTCGTCGCGGATGCTGTCGGCGGAAAGATCCGCCGGCGGATCCATGGCGGTCAGGCAGAGCAGTTGCAGCAGGTGGTTCTGCACCATGTCGCGCAGCTGGCCGGCCTGGTCGAAGTAGCCCCAGCGACCCTCGATGCCGACCTTCTCGGCCACGGTGATCTCCACGTGGGAGATGTAGTTCTGGTTCCACTGGGTCTCGAACAGGCTGTTGGCGAAACGCAGGGCGATTAGGTTCTGGACGGTTTCCTTGCCCAGGTAGTGGTCGATGCGATAGACGCGGTCTTCGGGAAAGAAGCGCGCCACGGCATCGTTGACCACCTTGGAGGATTCCAGGTCGTAGCCGATGGGCTTTTCCATCACCACCCGGGTGCGCTCGCACAGGCCGACGGCGGCGAGGTTCTCGCAGATGGCGCTGTAGACCAGCGCCGGGGTGGCGAAATAGGCGATCAGCGGCGACGTCTCACCCACATCCTCGGCAAGTCCCGTATAGTCTTCGCGATTGCGGAAATCGATGGCGCGATAGCCGAGACGACCACGCATCCGGGTCCATACCGCTTCGTCCCAATCGGCCTTGGGCACATAGTGGCGCAGGCGCTCCTCGATGTGCTCCAGCTGCTTGACCCCATCGCCCTGGTCACGCGCCAGCGCCATGATGCGGGTATCCTCGTGCAGCAGACCTTCACGATCCAGCTGATACAGGGCAGGGAAAAGTTTGCGCAGGGCCAGATCGCCCAATGCGCCGAAGATTGCCAGGGTACAGGGTAGAACTCGGACGCCAGCCATAAATATTCGTTCTTTTACTTAAAGTTTGAGATATTCCAGCACCATCATAGGGGAGCCGGGGCGATTCGCGTAGTCTTTATATTAAAAAATACGGCGCAGGGGTAAGCCCGGCCCACACCTTTTATAGCCTTAGGATAGAGGCACAACAACCACTAGGAGTTCTCATGGATCGTGCCAGCACCCTGCTGCAAACCATCCAGACCCGTATCGGCGAACTCAACCGCGCAGAACGCAAGGTCGCCGAGGTCATTCTGCAGAATCCCCGGCAGGCCACCCGCTACACCATCGCCGCCCTGGCCCAGGCGGCCCAGGTCAGCGAGCCCACCGTCAACCGCTTCTGCCGTTCCCTGGGCGTGAGCGGCTATCCGGAAATGAAGATCCAGCTGGCGCAAAGCATTGCCAGTGGCGCGGTCTATGTCAGCCAGGCGGTGGAAGCCAACGACGAACCCGAGGCCTACGCGGAAAAGATCTTCAGCAGCACCATCGCCTCGCTGGACAGCGCCCGCCAGCGGCTGGACGCCCGCACGGTGGATCGCGCGGTCGACCTGATGATCCAGGCGCGGCAGATCCACTTTTTCGGTCTCGGTGCCTCGGCGCCCGTGGCCCTCGACGCCCAGCACAAGTTCTTTCGCTTCAACATGGCGGTGTCGGCGCATTCGGACGTCCTGATGCAGCGGATGCTCGCCTCCATCGCCAGGACCGGCGATCTCTTCGTGATCATCTCCTACACCGGCCGCACCCGGGAACTGGTGGACGTGGCCAAGCTGGCCCGCGACAACGGCGCCTCGGTGCTCGGCCTCACCGCCAGCAACACCCCGCTGGCCAAGGTCTGCACCCACAGCCTGGACATTCCGCTGCCGGAAGACACCGACATCTACATGCCCATGACCTCGCGGATCATCCAGCTCACCGTGCTGGACATCCTGGCTACCGGGGTCACGCTCAAGCGCGGCGTGGACTTCCAGCCGCACCTGCGCAAGGTCAAGGAAAGTCTGGTCGCGACCCGCTATCCCTCGGAGCCCGACCAAGGCTGACGCGCCCTGCCCGTTCGTGTGCTCCAGTCCCCTGGAGCACGTCGCTCATCAAATATCGTCGCGGTGGCTGAACAGGTCCCAGGTCGACATGAACAGCGCGGCGATCAGCGGGCCGATGACGAAGCCGTTGAGGCCGAACAGCGACATGCCGCCGATGGTGGAGATCAGCACCACGTAGTCGGGCATCTTGGTGTCCTTGCCGACTAGGATGGGGCGCAGCAGGTTGTCCACCAGGCCGATCACCACCACGGCGAAGACGATCAGGATCACGCCCTTGATCACCGCTCCCGTGGCCAGGAAGTAGATGGCCACCGGCACCCAGATCAGCGCCGAGCCGACCGCGGGCAGCAGCGAGAGGAAAGCCATCAGGGTGCCCCAGAGCACCGCGCCCTGCACACCCAGCACGCCGAGGATGAAGCCGCCCAGGGCGCCCTGCACCACGGCCACGATAATGTTGCCCTTGACCGTGGCGCGCACCACGGCGGTGAACTTGGCCATAAGGCTGCGCTTGTGCATGTCGCTCAGCGGAATGGCCTTGCGGATCAGCGCCACCAGCTGGGAACCGTCGCGCAGCAGGAAGAACAGCAGATAGAGCATCACGCCGAAGCCGATCAGGAATTGGAAGGTGCCCTGCCCGAAGCTGAAGGCCTGGGTGGCGACCCACTGGCTGCCCTGCATGGCGCCGGCGGAAAGCTTCTGGCGGATGCCATCCAGGTCACCGGCGCCAAAGCGCTGCAGGACGCTGCGTACCGAATCCGGCAAGGCGCCCCAGATCTGCTGGTAGTACTGGCCGAAGTTGAGCTGACCGCTACTGATCTGCTGATAGAGCAGCGAGCCTTCCTGGACCAGGGAAATGGCGATGAACACCACCGGCAGGATGACGATGAGTAGGATCACGAACAGGGTGCAGAGCGCCCCGAGGTTGCGCCTGTTGTTGAAGCGGCGGACGAACCAGCGCTGCAGCGGGGCGAACAGGATGGCGAGGATGGCGCCCCAGAACACCGCCCCCAGGAACGGGGTGAGGATCCAGACGAAGGCCAGTGAGACCACCACCAGCAGGATCAGGAACGTCTTGTTTTCCAGCCGAGCACTTTTCATTGGCTTTCGCGATTCCAAACAAGGATGACAGGCCTTGCTTAGAGCCTCGGAAGCCGTGGGGTTCCCGTGAGCACCCCCAACTCGACCTGAAGAGGCGCGCCGGAGTACCCGACGCGCCGGCGATCATACACGGAACTGGCGAACCAATCCGTCCAGCCGCTCGCCCAGACCGACCATGCCGGCAGTACTCTGGGCACCCTGTTGAGCCCCCTGGGCCATGCTGTCCACGGCACCGGCGATGGTATGGACGCTGCGATTGATCTCCTCCGCCACCGCTGTCTGCTCTTCCGCCGCACTGGCGATCTGGGTGTTCATGGCATTGATGGTGGCGATCAATTCGCTGATGGCAGCCAGGGCTGTCCCCGCCTGCTCGGCCTGGGCCGTAGTGGCCTCGCCCATGCCTCCCGAGCGCTCCATGGCACCCACCGCACGGCCAGTGGCCTGCTGCAGACGATCGATCATGCCCTGGATTTCCTGGGTGCTCTGCTGCGTCCGGCTGGCCAGCGCGCGTACTTCGTCGGCGACCACGGCGAAACCGCGCCCGGCTTCACCGGCCCGGGCCGCTTCGATGGCGGCGTTGAGTGCCAACAGATTGGTCTGTTCGGCAATGGCGCGGATCACGTCCAGTACGCCGACGATGGCGCCGACGTCCTGCTTGAGGCCATCGAGGGAGACGCTGCTCTGGCGTACCTCCTCGACCAGCTCGTGGATGCGCGCCACACTGGTGGCTACCGTCTCCCGGGCCAGCCGGCCCTTCTCCTCGGTCTGGCGGGTGGCTTCGGAGGCCCGCAGGGCGCTGCTCGCCACCTCCTGTGCCGCGGCGGACATCTGGTTGATGGCGGTCGCCACCTGATCGGTTTCGCTGCGCTGACGCTGCATGTCGCGATCGGTGCGCTGGGCCTGCTGGGCCACATCGTCAAGCAGACCGGTGAACTGGTGGGTGATGTCGACGACCTGGGCGATGGTGCCCTGGATGCGATCGACGAAGCGATTGAAGGCAGCGGCGAGTTCACCGATCTCGTCGCGCCCGTTGACCGGCAGGCGGCGGGTCAGATCACCCTCGCCAGCGGCGATGTCATCGAGGTTCTCGCGAATCTGCGCCAGGGGCCTGAGGGTCCGGGCGGCAAAGAGTTGCGCGGCGATACCGATCACCACCAGCAGCACGCCGGAGGTACCGAAGATCAGCCAGAGCTGGTCCTGGGTACGCTTGGCGACCTGGTCGGCCACGGCGGCGACCTCGGCCTCCACGCCATCCAGGTTCACCGCGGAACCGATCACCAGATCCCACTTGGGCAGGTAGTCGGTATAGGCGAGCTTGGGCACCAGCACGTCCTTGTTGCCCGGCAGCGAAGAGCTGTAGCGACTGAAATGCGAGCCATCCTTGCCGACCCGGACCAGTTCCTGATTGAGGTAGACGCCGCTGGGATCGCGATTGTCCTTGAAGCTCTTGCCGATCCCGGCCGGGTCGTTGCCCTTGAACAGGCGGACCACGTTGGAATCGTAGCCGAAGATATAGCCATCCTTGCCGTAGCTGATGGCGGACAGCAGGCGGATGGCCTCCTGGCGCGCCTCGGTATCACCCGCGGCGGCCTTGTCGTACAGCGGCTTGACCACGGTCATGGCCGCTTCCACGGTGTTCTGCAGGCCGTTGCGACTCTGCACCATCAGCCGCTCGCGGGCATCGGCGACGTCCTTGAGCGCCTGCTCGTGCAAGACCCAGTAAGACAGACCACCCAGCACGAGCGTGAACAGGCAGACGGGCAGGACCGCCAGTAAGGTGACTTTAAGTTTGAGGCTCACGAGGTTCTCCTTGTTCGCAAGAGCTGATGCCGTTATCGGCATCGCGCTGCAGAACTTGACCGAGAAGTCACCTCGTAGACGCTGTGCGCACCGGCGCCGGAAGGCAGATGACCACCGCCAGCCCACCCAGCCGGGAAGTCTCAAGGGCGAGGGTTCCAGCGCAACCTTCGACGATGTCCTTGGCGATTCCCAGCCCCAGGCCATGACCGGCCACCGCCTCGTCCAGTCGGGAACCCCGCTCGAGGATGGCCGCGCGCTGCGCTTCCGGCACGCCGGGGCCGTCGTCCTCGATCCGGATCAGATAACCCTCTTCCCGCTGCGCCACCTCCAGCCGAACCTGCCGATCCGCCCACTTGCCGGCGTTGTCCAGCAGGGTACCGAACAGCTCCAGCAGGTCTTCCCGGTCCCAGGGCAGGCGCAGTCCTTCGGGCAGATGGCAGTCGAACCGCAGGTGCTCGCCATGCAGGCGATTGAGCAGCCGGCAGAGCTCGCGCAGTTCGGCGGCATCCAGATGAGCGCCTGGCAGGGCCTCGCCGGCCAGCCGGGCGCGGCGCAACTCCCGCTCCAGCCGCTGGCGGATACGCGCCAGTTGCTCGCGCAAGACCTCGCGCTGCTCGGGCAGTGCCTGGAGCTCGGGACGCTCGGCCAGGCTGGTGAGCACCGCCAGCGGCGTCTTGAGCGCATGCCCCAGGTTGCCGATGCCATGCCGCGCGCGCTTCAGGCCGTCCTCGGTATGGCGCAGCAAGGCGTTCATCTCCTCCACCAGCGGCGCAAGCTCGATGGGCACGCCGGCGTCCAGCGTCGAACGGCGCCCCTGATGCAGCTGGGCGATCTGCTCGCGCACCTGGTCCAGCGGGCGCAGTGCCCGGCGCACGATCAGCCGTTGCAGCAGAAGGACCAGCAGCAGGGTCGCCAGCCCCAGCAGGGCACCGAACGCGAGGATGCGCGTCAGGTTGGTCAACAGCGGGTTGTAGTCGTCGGCCACCACGACCCGTACCGTCTGGCCATAGCGCTGGTAGTCAGCGCGGTAGGTGAGCAATCGCTGGCCGCTGGGGCCGTCCGCCAGGGTCTCGCTCAGGCCACTCCTGGGCGGCGCTTCCAGTTGCGCGTCCCACAGGGAGCGCGAGCGCCAGCGGATATCCAGCGCCGGGATCTCGATGAGGAAATAGCGACCGGACAGCGGGCGGGTGTAGAGGCTGCCCAGGCGGCCCTCGTCCAGTTGCAGGCCATGGGGCCCACGTACCAGGGCGGCGAGCAGATTTTCCGTCTCGCCGCGCAGCCCGGTCTCCAGATAGCGGCGCAAGGCGTGGTCCACCAGCCAGGCGCCCCCGAGGACCAGCACCAGGCCCGCCACCAGCAGAATGGCCACCAGCCCGACCCTGAGGCGGGCCTGGATGGACCTCAATCGACACCGCCCAGGCGATAGCCCTGGCCGCGCCGCGTCTCGATGACTTCGCGCCCCAGCTTGCGCCGCAGGTGATTGACGTGCACCTCGATGACATTGGAGTCGCGCTCGCTCTCGCCGTCGTAGAGGTGGTCGTTCAGGCGCGTCTTGGAAAGGATCTGCCCGGGATGCAGCAGGAAACAGCGCAGCAGACGGAATTCCGCGGCGCTCAGGGAGATGGTTTCGCTGCCACGCACCACGCACTGGCGCGCCTCGTCCAGCGCGAGTCCGGCGGCCTGCAGGAGCGGCTGGTTGGCCACGCCGCGAACCCGCCGCAGCAAGGCGGCGATGCGCAGGCCCAGCTCTTCGGGGTGAAAGGGTTTGGTGAGGTAGTCGTCGGCACCGGCCTTGAGACCGTCGATGCGCTCCGCCCAGCTGTCGCGGGCGGTCAGAATCAGGACCGGCGTCGCCAGCGCCTTTGCGCGCCACTCGCTGAGCACCTCGAGCCCTGGCCGCCCCGGCAGGCCGAGATCGAGCACAATGAGGTCATAGGGCTCCTGAGCACCCTGCCAGGCAGCGTCGCGGCCATCGGCGAGCCAGTCCACGGCATAGCCCTGGCGGGCAAGGAACGCCGAAATTTCGTCGGCCAGGGCGACATCGTCTTCCACCAGCAACAGGCGCATCTAGTCGTCCACCTCGTCCTTCATGATGGCGCCATCCATCGCGCCGATTTCCAGTTCGCGGACGACATCGCCGACGAGGATCTCGATCTCGTAGCGATACTGACCGTCTTCTTCTTCCAGTTCGGCTTCCAGCAGCCGAGCCTGGGGATAGCGTTCGTTGACCCGCTGCAAGAGGGTCTCCAGCGGGCGGATAACCCCCTCCTTGCGCAGCTTGAGGGCCTCGTCCTGATCCAGGTCGCGGGCCTGGATCAGCGGCGAGACGCTGCCGAGCAGCAAGAGTCCGGCGAGGACAACGGTCAGTCGTCGCGCTGATCTTTCAGGACTTCGCCGGTGGTGGCGTCGAGTTCCAGATCCCATTTCACACCTTTGGGGTCACGCAGTTCCAGTTGATAGATGTAGCGACCGTATTCTTCTTCCAGTTCGGTCTCGTGGGTGGTCGAGCCCGGATGCTTGGCGATGGCGGCCTGGTTGAGCACCTCGAAGCTCTTGATCTTGCCGCTGTCACGCAGCTTGAGGGCTTCGTCGGGGCCGAGATCGCGGGCCTGGGCAACGCCCATACCGGTGAGCAAGAGGGTGGCGGTCGCAAGGGCGGTAAGCTTTTTCATGGTGATGCCTCTGGTTGCTGTCTGAACGGTTTCCAGAGTAGCCATCGGCCATTAATCGAAACTTAAACGCCGCTTAAGCCAAGCTTAATCGGATCGGACCGCGCCAGGTCGCTTCGGTATCCAGGACCTCGCCCTTCTGCGTCACCCGTAGTTGGCCTGCGCGAGCCAGCTCCCGTGCCACCTCGCGCAGGGGCTCCATCAGTGGTCGCCAGTCCGGCGCAAGGTCGCGCGCAACTTCCGAAGGACAGAAGGTGGCCCCTGGGCGGCGCGCCCGTGCCTTGGCCAGCAAGGCTTCGCGCAACTGTGCGTCGGTCGGCTCGAGCGCTGTCATGAGAACCGGGTCCTGTTTCCTGGAGTCCACCGTTTCGACCAGGAAATCGTCGGTGCAGTCATGACCTCTCGCTCGAAACCCTCGAAAGTAATGCAACGCCTCGCCCAGACCGACCTGCCCATCCCCGCCGATGAGCGTGACGACACCGGTACCGCCCTCTGCACCCCCCTGCCGCCCGACCTCAACTACGTCGACGACAGCCAGCCGGGTCTGAGCCGGCGCAAGCTGCGTGGCAAATGGGCCTACTTCACCCCCGCTGGCGAGCGCATCCGCGACCAGGCGGAAGTCGAGCGGATCAACAAGCTGGCCATCCCGCCGGCCTATACCGACGTCTGGATCTGTCCGGACGCCAACGGCCATCTGCAGGCCACCGGACGCGACGCCCGCGGTCGCAAGCAGTATCGCTACCACCCGCGCTGGCGCGAGATCCGCGATACCGACAAGTACGAGCGGATGCTGGCCTTCGGGCAGGCCCTGCCCAAGCTGCGGCAGCGGGTGGAAGAGGATCTCGCCCGTCGCGGCCTCTGTCGGGAAAAGGTCATGGCCACGGTCATCAGCCTGCTCGACGCGACCCTGATCCGGGTCGGCAACGCCCAGTATGCCAAGAGCAACAAGTCCTATGGACTCACCACGCTGCGCAACCGGCACGCCGAGGTGCATGGCAACACCATCGCCTTCCACTTCCGCGGCAAGAGCGGGGTGGAGCACGACATCAAGGTCAGCGATCCGCGGCTGGCGCGCACCGTGAAGAAGTGCCTGGAGCTGCCCGGCCAGCACCTTTTCCAGTATGTGGACGGTGATGGCGAACGCCATACCGTGACCTCGTCGGACGTCAACGCCTACCTGCACGAACTCACCGGCGCCGACTTCACCGCCAAGGACTATCGCACCTGGGCGGGCAGCGCCCTTGCCCTGGAAGCCTTGCGCGAATTGCGCTGCGAGACCCAGACCGATGCCAAGAAGGAACTGGTGGACATGGTCAAGGCGGTTTCCCGCACCCTGGGCAATACCCCGGCGGTCTGCCGCAAGTGCTACATCCATCCCGGGGTGCTGGATGCCTTCCTCGCCGGTGACCTCTGCACCCTGCCCAAACCGCGCAAGCGCAAGGGGCTGAAGGAAGAAGAGGTGCTGCTGCTCAACTTCCTGCAACGGCTGGAAGAGCGGATGGCGGAGACCCAGGCGGCCTGACAGGGTCGCGCCCTTCCCTGCCTCTTGCTTGGGGCAGGGAACATTCTGCGGCAAAGCCCGACCCTGCTCGCCTAGCGTGATTCATCCCGCGCGCCCTGATGACGCTACTGCATTTGTTATGTTATAACTTTTGCACGTTATCCAAGGCTCGATCATGGCATCCCCGCGCGCTTCCCTTCTACTGCTCTCCGTACCCGCCCGCCTGCTGCTCGCCAGCATTCCCCTGGTCGCCCTGTGGCTGGCCGTGCTCTGGGCGGTCGCCCTGCCATGAGCGCGGCCATCGAGCTCCAGGACCTGACCCTGGCCTATCAGCGACATCCGGCCATCCATCATCTCAGCGGCTGCTTCCGGACCGGCAGCCTCACCGCCATCGTCGGCCCCAACGGCGCCGGCAAGTCCACCCTGCTCAAGGCCATCGCCGGCACCCTGAGACCCGTCAGTGGCCGGGTCAACCGCGCGGTGCCGCAACGCCGTCTGGGCTACCTGCCCCAGGCCGCCGAGATCGACCGCAGCTTTCCCCTCAGCGTGCTGGAAACCGTGGTGCTGGGCGCCTGGCGCGGCCTGGGCCTCTGGCGCGGGGTGACCGCCGTTCACCGGGAGGAAGCGGCCAGGGCGCTGCAGGCGGTCGGTCTCGAAGGCCTGGAGGACCGCCTGGTCGGCGCTCTCTCGTCCGGGCAATTCCAGCGGGTACTGTTCGCCCGCCTGCTGTTGCAGGACGCTCCCGTGCTGCTGCTGGACGAGCCCTTCACCGCCATTGATGCGCGCACCACCGCAGACCTGCTGACCATCGTCCGCCGCTGGCATGGCCAGGGCCGCACGGTGATCGCCGTGCTGCACGATCTGGAGCAGGTTCGCCAGCACTTTCCCGAGACCCTGCTGCTGGCCCGGGAAGCCATCGCCTGGGGCGACACCGATCAGGTGCTGGTCAGCGAGCATCTGGCCCGCGCGCGCAATCTCGCCGAACGCTGGGACGCCAACGCGGCGGTCTGTGAACGCGCATGACTCTCTATCAATTCCTCGTCGAACCGTTCGTCGAATTCGGCTTCATGCGCCGCGCCCTGGTGGCCTGCCTGGCCCTGGCGCTGGGCGCCGGTCCGGTGGGTGTCCTGCTGATGCTCAGGCGCATGAGTCTGGTGGGCGATGCCATGAGTCATGCCGTGCTGCCAGGCGCAGCCCTGGGCTTCATGGTCGCCGGGCTGTCGCTGCCGGCCATGGGCATCGGCGGAATGCTCGCCGGCCTGCTGGTGGCCGGTCTCGCCGGCCTGGTCAGCCGCTTCACCAGCCAGCGCGAGGATGCCAGCTTCGCCAGCTTCTATCTGATGTCCCTGGCCGCCGGGGTGCTGATCGTGTCACTGCACGGCTCCAGCGTGGATCTGCTGCACGTGCTGTTCGGCACCATCCTGGCCATCGACGCCACGGCGCTCTATCTGGTCGCCGGCATCGCCACCCTGTCGCTGCTGGTGCTGGCGGTGATCTACCGGCCGCTGGCGCTGGAGTGCTTCGATCCGGGCTTCCTGCGCGCCGTGGGTGGTCGCGGTTCGCTCTATCACCTGCTGTTTTTGCTGCTGGTGGTGCTCAACCTGGTCGCCGGCTTCCAGGCCCTGGGCACCCTGATGGCGGTTGGTCTGATGATGCTGCCGGCCACCGCGGCGCGCTTCTGGGCCAACAGCCTGCCCGGGCTGATGGCGGTAGCCAGCCTGATCGCCAGCCTCAGCGGCCTGATCGGCCTGGTGCTGTCCTACCACCTTGGCTGCGCCTCGGGTCCGGCCATCGTCCTCACCGCGGGTGGCTGCTACCTCCTGTCCCTGCTGTTCGGTCGCCTGGGTCTCTACCGGCGACTGCGCCCCCGCCCCCACCTCACCCACTGAAAGGAGTCACCATGAAATCCCTGTTCTCCCTGGGCGCTGCCCTCCTGCTCGCCGCTGCCGGCCAGGCCCAGGCCGCACCGGTCAAGGCCGTCGCCACCTTTACCGTGATCGCCGACGTGGTCAAACAGGTCGGTGGCGATCAGGTGCAGGTCTCCTCCCTGGTCGGTCCCAATGGCGATCCCCATGCCTATGAACCGACGCCCACCGATGCCCAGGCGCTGAAGCAGGCCGATGTGGTGTTCATGAGCGGCCTGCACCTGGAAGGCTGGATGGACCGCCTGATCAAGGCCTCCGGCCAGGCGCGCCCGCCGGTGGTGCTCAGTGAGGGGATCAAGACCCGCGAGATGGCGGAAGACGAGGATGAACATGGCAACGCGGACCATGATCACGACCATGGCGGTATCGATCCCCATGTCTGGAACAACCCGCTGAACGTGGTCGTCTACACCCGCAACGTGGTGAAGGCGCTGTCCGCGGTGGATCCGGCGGACGCGGCCACCTTCAAGGCCAACGGCGATCGCTACATCGCCGAACTGGAAGCCCTGGATCGCTATGCCCGCGAGCAGATCGGCCAGGTACCCAAGGCCAAACGCAAGGTACTGACCTCCCATGATGCCTTCGGCTACTTCGCAGACGCCTATGGCGTGACCTTCATCTCGCCGCTGGGGCTATCGACCGAAGCCGAGGCGTCCGCCCAGGACGTCGCCAAGCTGATCCGCCAGATCAAGCAGGAGCATGTCGCCACCTACTTCTTCGAGAACTCCAACGATCCGCGCCTGGTACAGCAGATCGCCAAGGCCAGCGGCGCCCAGCCGGGTGGCGAGCTGTACGTCGAAGCCCTGTCTCCGGCGGACGGCCCGGCGCCCACCTATGCCGCCATGTTCCGCTACAACGTGGATACCCTGGTCAAGGCGATGAAGGGCGGGCATTGAGGCTCTCTGGTAGGTTGGGTTGAGCGCAGCGAAGCCCAACAGAACGAGGCTCGAGTTCCCCGATGTCGGGCTTCGACGATGGGACCGCCTCAACTCGACCTACGCCGCACCGGTGGCTAGACCACCGGTACCTCCTCGAGGTGAAGGTATTCCGCGCCCAGGCGCCGAGCCAGTTCCCCTGCCCGTCCCAGGCGCAGTGGTCCCAACTCGATATCCAGCACCCGGATCGGACAGTCCGGTAGGGCCAACCCCTCCAGCTCACGCAGACGTCCATCGGTGACCAGCAGCAGCTGGCATTCCTCGCCGGGGTGTTGCCGCCGACGGCTCGTCAACCAGGCCTGAGCTTCCACCAGTCCCGCCAGCAAAGGCGTTCCGCCTCCCGCGCCCAGCTGCTCCAGCCATGCCTGAAGGGCCTGCCCGCTACGCTGGCCCTGGAAAGACCATTCGGGTCGCGCCCCCGCCGCCTGCAGGACCGCGACCCTGACCCGCTGGCGATAGGCCTGCTCGAACCAGTCGGCCAGCAGCCCCTTGGCCTGGGCCAGGGCACCGTGGCGGCGGGTGGACGCGGAGTGATCGAGGATCACCAGCCAAAGCTGGGCCGGAGGCCGACGGCGTGGTTGCCGGAGGAGATCACTCGCGCGACGGGGACGCCCGCGTAGCAGCGTCGGCACCCAGGCAACAGGGCCTTCGGTACCCGGCGAGCGCGCGCCCTGGCGACCGCCTGCGGCCTTGCCCGTCCCGCTTCGGGCATCGCGATCCAGGGTGCTGGACGATCGGATGCCTAGGGCTTTTTTGCTCCACCCAATCGGCGTCTGGGACCCGTTGCAGTGGGCTCCGGCGCCAGGGCACCCCAGCTATCGCCCTCGCCCTGCGCGGGCTCGGCATCCCCCCGCCCCTGTTGATCGCCAGGCTCTCGCTCCGGAGTAGTGGGAGCCAAATCATCCTGCAGGGGTGGTATTAATGAGGGACCATCCGCCAGTTCGCGGCGCCGATGGCGCAAGGCGAATTCGGCCACGGCGGCGATATCGGCGTTTTCGATCGCCGTGGCGCCGCGCCAGGCCGCATGGGCGCGCGCCGCGCGTAGCCAGACCAGGTCGGCGCGCAGGCCATCGACACCGGCCTGGTGGCAGCCTGCAGTGATGGCCTCCAGGGCGGCATCGTCCAGTGGAATGTCGGCCAGCCGTGTACGGGCCACAGCGCAGCGCTGACGCAGTTCCCCCTGCGCCGCTTCCCACTGCGCAATGAAGGCTGACGGATCGCTGTCGAAGGCCAGCCGCCGGCGCAGGATCTCCGCCCGCTCCCGGGGGGCCGGCCGGCTGTCCAGCGCCAGGGCGAAGCCGAACCTGTCCAGCAACTGCGGACGCAACTCGCCCTCCTCCGGATTCATGGTGCCCACCAGCAAAAAGCGCGCGGCGTGCTCATGGGAGATGCCGTCGCGCTCCACCCGGTTGACCCCACTGGCCGCCACATCCAGCAGCAGGTCGACCAGGTGATCCGGCAGCAGATTGACCTCGTCGACATAGAGCACGCCGCCATGGGCCGCCGCCAGTACGCCCGGCGCGAAGCGCGCCCGGCCTTCGCCCAGCGCCGCATCCAGATCCAGGGTGCCGACGATGCGCTCTTCGCTTGCGCCCAAAGGCAGGGTGACGAAGGGACCGCCGCCGAGCAGATCGGCCAGGCCCCGGGCCAGGGTCGACTTGGCCATGCCCCGGGGACCTTCGATCAGCACACCGCCGATACGGGGATCGATGGCATTCAGGCACAGCGCCAACTTGAGGCTGTCTGCGCCGACCACGGCGGCCAGGGGAAAGACAGGGGCGGTCATCTCAGGCTTCATCCATATCCATCAGCAGCTGTTCGAGGGCTTCGCGGTAGTCGCCCGGCTGTTGCCAGAGACCGCGCTGCTGGGCCTCCAGCAGGCGCTCGGTCATGTCGCGCAGGGCCTCGGGGTTATGGCGCTCGACGAAGTCACGGGTATCGGCGTCGAGCAGATAGGCATCGGCCAGTTGCCGGTACTGGTGATCCTCCACCAGTTCGGTAGTGGCGCCGAAGCCGAACAGGTAGTCCACGGTGGCGGCCATCTCGAAGGCCCCCTTGTAGCCATGGCGCTTCATGCCGGCGATCCACTTGGGATTGGCTGCCCGGGAGCGCACCACGCGGCCTAGCTCTTCCTTCAGGGTGCGGATCTTCGGCAGATCGGCCTGGGCATGGTCGCCGAAGTAGCTGGCGCGCCGTTGGCCGCTTAGGGTCTCAGCGGCGGCCAGCATGCCGCCCTGGAACTGGTAGTAGTCGTTGGAATCGAGCAGGTCGTGCTCGCGGTTGTCCTGGTTCTGCAGTACGGCCTGCAGCCGACCGAGGCGGCGGGAGAAGTCGTCACGGGCGGCGGTGCCCTCATCCTCGGCACCATAGGCATAGCCGCCCCAGTTGAGGTAGGCCGTGGCCAGTTCGCTGCGATCCTGCCACTGGCGTTCTTCCACCGCGCCCTGCACACCGGCGCCGTAGGCACTGGGCTGGGCGCCGAAGATGCGCCAGCCGGCCTGACGCCGGGCGAGGTCAGCAGCGGTACCGGCCGCTTCCAGGGCAGCGCGCTCGCGGCGAACCTGGGCGGCCAGGGGGTTGAGATCGTCCGGCTCGTCCAGAGCGGCCACCGCCTGGACCGCGGCATCGAACAGCCGTACCAGACCGCCGAAGGCATCGCGAAAGAAACCGGAGATGCGCAGGGTGACGTCCACCCGCGGACGATCCAGCAGCGACAGCGGCAGGATCTCGAAGTCTTCGACCCGGGCGCTGCCGGTCTGCCACACCGGGCGCACACCCAACAGCGCCATGGCCTGGGCGATGTCGTCGCCGCCGGTCCTCATGGTCGCCGTGCCCCAGACCGAAAGACCCAGCTGGCGCAGGTGGTCGCCCTCCTCCTGCAGATGACGCTCCAGCAGCAGATTGGCCGACTGCCAACCGAGCCGCCAGGCGGTCATGCTCGGCAGGTTGCGCACGTCCACGGAAAAGAAGTTGCGCCCGGTGGGCAGGACATCCAGCCGCCCGCGACTGGGCGCGCCGCTGGGGCCGGCCGGCACGAAGCGCCCGTCCAGGGCCGCCAGGAGGCCGCCGATTTCAGCGGGGCCACAGCCGTCCAGTGCCGGCGCCACCTGGGTGACCAGGTGTTCCAGCACCGGACGGGTCGCCGGCAATTCGACCAGCGCCAACGGCAAGGGCTCGGCATCGACCATCGCGGCGACCAGCGCCAGGGCCAGCAATTCCAGGCGCTCCCGGGTATCACCCAGGGTGCGCCAGGGTTCGGCGGACAGCGCCGCCAGGCAAGCCGGGCGCGCCCCTTGCCAGGGCTCGCCCAGGTCGGCGGCCAGGGGATCGAACTCCAGCTGCAGATCCTTGGCCAGCGCCCGCAAGAGACTCGCATTGCCGCCCTGGGCATCGCCACGGGGGATGCGCAAGAGCGCCACCAGGGTATCGCGACGCAATTGCCCGGTCGGGGATTCACCGAACACATGCAGGCCATCGCGGATCTGGGACTCCTTGAGGTCGCACAGGTAGGCGTC
The DNA here is from genome assembly GCF_003057735.2 of Pseudomonas sp. RIT411. Lineage (NCBI taxonomy): Bacteria > Pseudomonadati > Pseudomonadota > Gammaproteobacteria > Pseudomonadales > Pseudomonadaceae > Pseudomonas > Pseudomonas sp. RIT411. The sequence goes on along the minus strand of NZ_QBIZ02000018.1, from coordinate 70,489 downwards.
CAGCTGCGGCAGCCAGCTGTCCGGATCGTCGGTGATCACCAGCCCCAGCTCGCGATCCAGGGCGGTCTCGCGCACCAGTTGCAGGATCTCGCCGCGCAACTCGGTGGCACGCCGCAGATCCAGCAGGCTGGCGTCATAGTATTCGTCGGCCAGCCGCTCCAGATCGCGCAGCGGCCCGTAGCTCTCGGCTCGGGTCAGCGGCGGCATCAGGTGGTCGATGATCACCGCCTGGGTGCGCCGCTTGGCCTGGGCGCCCTCGCCCGGGTCGTTGACGATGAAGGGATAGACGTTGGGCAGCGGTCCGAGAATGGCGTCCGGCCAACACTCCGCCGACAGCCCGACGCCCTTGCCCGGCAGCCATTCCAGGTTGCCGTGCTTGCCCAGATGCACCACGGCCTGGGCGCCATAGGCCTCGCGCAGCCAGAAATAGAAGGCCAGGTAGCCATGGGGCGGCACCAGCGCAGGATCGTGGTAGACCGCCGCCGGATCGACGTCATAGCCACGCGCCGGCTGGATGCCGACAAAGGTCAGGCCGAAGCGCACCCCGGCCACCATGAGCCGACCGCGACGGTGCATGGGATCGGTCTCGGGTCCGCCCCAGCGCTCGATCACCGCCTGCTGCAGGCTGAGCGGCAACCCGGCGAACAAAGCGTGGTAGTCCTGCAGCGCCAGGCTCTGCAACGCCGGGCGCAGATCGCGCAGGGCGCTGTCGTTGGTCACCCCACCGAGCAGACGCTCGATCAGGGCGGTGCCGCTGTCCGGCAGATTGGCCACCGGATAGCCGGCCGTCTGCAAGGCGCGCAGTACCCCGAGCGCTGCCGCCGGGGTATCCAGGCCCACGCCATTGCCGATGCGGCCGTCACGGGTCGGATAGTTGGCCAGGATCAGGGCGATGCGCTTGTCCGCCGCGGGACGCCGCGCCAGCTCGATCCAGTTGCGCGCCAGGCGGGCGACGAAGGCCATGCGCTCGCCATCGGCCTGGTAGTTGACCACGTCGCTCTGGCTGCGCTCGCAGCGCCAGGCCAGGCCCTTGAAGCTGATCGGCCGGGTAATGATGCGCCCGTCCAATTCCGGCAGGGCGATATGCATGGCCAGATCGCGGGCACCCAGACCCTGGGGATTCTCCAGCCAGCGCTCGCGATTGTCCTGGGCGCAGATGGCCTGGAGCACCGGCACCGGGCGACGGAACGGCGTGAGATTCGGCCGCTCCGGACTGGATTGGGCGAAGCCGGTGGTATTGAGGATCAGCGCGGCGTTGGTCTCGTCCAGCAGCCGCTCCACCTCCTCCAGACAGGCCGGCTCCTTGAGACTGGCCACGGCGATAGGCAACGGATTCAGCCCTTCGGCGGCCAGCTGTTGGCAGAAGACGTCGACGAAGGCGGTGTTGGCCGACTGCAGATGGGTGCGATAGAACAGCAGCGCCGCGGTCGGCCAATCCGGTCGCCAGTGCTGGCGCCAGCCGTCCAGACCCAGGCCTTCCGGCTGATAGACCGCCACCCGCGGCAATTCCCGTGGCGGCTGGTAGGTGTACGGGGCACCCAGGCATTCGGCCGCCAGGCAATGCAGGAAATCCTGGGCATTGCCCAGCCCTCCTTGGCGCAGATAGCGCCACAGCCGTTCGGCCAGCTCCGGGGCCACCGTACCCAGGGCCATCAGCTCCGGATCGGGCCGATCGCAGCCGGGTACCGCGATCAGGGTCAGCCCCCGCGCGGCCAACTCGGCCAGCCGTTCCATGCCATAGCGCCAGTAACCCTGGCCGCCATGCAGGGAGATGAACACCACTCGCGCCTGGCTCAGCACCTCCTCGACATAGAGGTCCACCGAGGCGTGGTTCTGCAACTGCATGGGATTGGCCAGGCGCAGACTCGGATAGTCCTCGTCCAGGCTACGGGTCGCCTCCGCCAGCAGCGCCAGGTGCGAATCGCCACTGCAGAGCACGACGATCTCACCGGGCGTCTGCGCCAGGTGAGCGATGCCGTCGTCGGGGACGAAGCCGCCCGGCTGGGTACGCAGCAGATGCATCTGGCGTCAGGCGACCGCGGCGCGCAACTGGGTGGTGATGGCCGCCTGGTCCAGCTCCTGGCCAATCAGCACCAGCTGGGTGCTGCGGGTCTCATCGGTCTTCCAGGGGCGGTCGAAGTGCTTGTCGAAGCGGGTGCCGACCCCCTGGACCAGCAGTCGCAGCGGCTTGCCGCCGATGGCCGCGAAGCCCTTCACCCGCAGCACACCATGGGTCTTGACCACCTCGGTCAGGGCCGCCAGCAGGGTCGCCTCGGCCACCTCGGGCAGCTCGACGCCGAAGGAGTCGAATTCGTCGTGATCGTGGTCTTCATGACCTTCGAGGTCATGGTGCGTCGGACGGCTGTCGATATGGGCCTCGGATTCGGCCTGCAGCCCCAGCAGAACCGACAGCGGCAGCACGCCGCGACTGGCTTCCACCACCTTGACCGCTGGCGGCAACTCCTCGGTGACCTCGGCACGTACCCGCGCCAGGGCCTCGGCATCCAGGCCGTCGGCCTTGTTGAGGATCACCAGATCGGCGCTGGCGAGCTGGTCTTCGAACAACTCGTGGAGCGGCGATTCATGGTCGAGGTTGGGGTCCTGGCGGCGTTGGACGTCCACCTGCTCGGGATGGGCAGCGAAGGTGCCGGCCGCCACCGCGGGGCTGTCGACCACGGTGATCACCGCATCCACCGTGCAGGCGTTGCGGATCTCCGGCCACTGGAAGGCCTGCACCAGGGGCTTGGGCAGGGCCAGGCCACTGGTCTCGATGAGGATATGGTCGATGTCGCCGCGGCGGGCTACCAACTCCTTCATCACCGGGAAGAATTCTTCCTGCACGGTGCAGCACAGGCAACCGTTGGCCAGTTCAAAGACGCGGCCCTGGGCCTCTTCCTCGGTACAGCCGATGCTGCACTGGCGCAGGATTTCACCGTCGATGCCCAGCTCGCCGAATTCGTTGACGATCACCGCGATGCGGCGGCCTTCGGCATGGTCGAGCATGTGCCGCAGCAGGGTGGTCTTGCCGGAACCGAGGAAGCCGGTGACGATGGTGACGGGGGTCTTGGCCAGGGTTTTCATGGGCTGCCCTTAGAGAGAAAGCGAAAGAAGACGGGCAGGCATGCCAGGCGCTCGCGCCGCGGCGAGGCCCCAATGGCAGCCCGGATCACCCCGCCCGGTTGCGTGTTCGAAACGTGGCGAGGCAGGTCTCCTGGCTCGCGGCGCCCGGCTCCGGCCTTCCCGCGTGAGCAGTGGCCTGGTGGAGAGGCTAAAAACGCCGCTTACAGTTGCGGGGGCAGCCGCGGTGTCGCACCGCGTTCCCTTTCAAGCTCTTGCCGACAAGAGCACCTCGGAACGCGACAGGCTACGAGTGCCCCGCCGGGGTGTCAATCGGCCAGACTTGACCGGCGGACGAGGCGCGTGGTCTGCTCGCCGCTGCTTCAGGTGTCGCGACTCCGCCATGGGTCGCGGTGAAACGGGAAGCCGGTCCGAGTCCGGCACTGCCCCCGCAACGGTAGACGAGCGCAGGATCACAGAGCCACCCGGCCGGCAAGTCTGGGGAAGGCGATCCTGGTAGTTGCAGCCTGCAACCCTCGTGAGTCCGGAGACCGGCCTGCTGCTTTCAAGCAACCCGCGGTGGGCGGTCGTGCTGGACGGCGGCCGCCTGCGGCTCGCTGCCTCGGCGCGTCCCTGCCGCTTCGACTCCGAGGCCCTGCCATGACCGCTACCCGCTCGACCACCGCCCTGCCCCAGACCAGTACCCGCACCCAGCGCCTGACCGCCACCCTGCTCGCCTGCCTGCTCGGCCTGGGCCTGGTGCTTCTGGCCGGTTTCTCCCATGTCGAGGCGCTGCACAACGGCGCCCACGATACCCGCCATAGCGAAGGCTTCCCCTGCCACTAAAAGGAGTTCGCCATGTTCCAGCGTATTGCCTTCAGTGCCGGCGTGGCCGGTCTGCTCGCTGCCCTGCTATTGAGTGTCCTGCAAAGCCTGTGGCTGACCCCGCTCATCCTCCAGGCGGAAACCTACGAGGTCCAGACCGAGGCGCCCGCCATGGCCGGACCGCATCATCATGGTGAAGAAGCAGCCTGGACGCCGGCGGATGGCTGGCCGCGAACCCTGTCGACCTTTGGCGGCAACCTGGTGGTGGCGGTAGGCTTCGGCCTGATCCTGGCGGGCCTGTTCAATCTGAGGGGCCCGACCCGCCTGCACCAGGGCCTGCTGTGGGGCCTGGCCGGCTATGCCACCTTTTGCCTGGCGCCCAGCCTCGGCCTGCCGCCGGAGCTACCCGGCACGGCCGCGGCGGATCTCACCCTGCGTCAAGCCTGGTGGCTGGGCACTGCCGGTGCCACTGCCGCGGCGCTCGCGCTCCTGGCGTTCACTCGCCATCCCGGCTTCAAGATCGCCGCCCTCGGGCTGCTGCTCATTCCCCATCTGCTGGGTGCGCCCCAACCCGTCGCCCAGGCGAGCCTGGCACCGGAGGCCTTGCAACGGCACTTCCAGATCGCCGTGCTGGCCAGCAACCTGCCGTTCTGGCTGCTCCTGGGACTCGCCTGCAGCTGGCTGTTCCATCGCCAGGCGCCTCAGGCCTGATGGCGCTGGTCCTGGGCCTGGGTTGCCGCCGGGGCTGTTCGGTGGAGGAGCTGACCGCGCTGGCGCTGGCAGTGCTGCAGGAGGCCGGCTGCGACCCCAGCGCCCTCACGGCGCTGGCGACGGTGGACCGCCGCGTGGAGGAAAACGCACTGCAACACCTGGCCCAGCGCTGGCAACTGCCCTTGCAGGGCTTCTCCGCCGAACGTCTGGCGCAACAAAAGGGCATCGCCGCGCCGAGTGCGGTCGCCTTGCAACACACCGGCAGTCCCAGCGTGGCTGAAGCCGCGGCCCTGGCCGCGGCCGGTGAAGGCGCCCGGTTGCGGGTCGGCAAGCGCAAGAGCGCGGCCGCGACGGCAGCGCTGGCTTACGCCTGAGCGACCTCTTCCGCATCAGTGTCTCTGACCCGAGCGCGGACATGGATGGGGCTGAAGGGCTCGTTCTGCACCAGCTCCACCAGGGATTCCTTGACCAGCTCGAGGATGGCCATGAAGGTCACCACCACCCCGAGCCGGCCTTCATCCAGGGTGAACAGCGCCACGAAGGGCACGAAGGCGCCATCCTTGAGGCGCTCCAGCACCTGGCTCATGCGCTCGCGGGTGGACAGCACCTCGCGGGTCACCTGGTGACTCTCGAACAGGTCGGCGCGGCGCAGGACCTCGCCCATGGCCAGCAGCAACTCGCCCAGCTCCACCTCGGGTAGGAGCTTGCGCGCCCGCGCCTCGGGTGCCGGCAAGCTGGGCACCACGAAGTTGCGTCCCTCCCGCGGCAGGTCGTCGAGGTCCTCGGCGGCCTTCTTGAAGCGCTCGTATTCCTGCAGCCGGCGGATCAGTTCGGCGCGCGGATCTTCCTCTTCGGCCTCCAGGCCTTCGGCGCGCGGCAGCAGCATGCGCGACTTGATCTCCGCCAGCATGGCCGCCATCAGCAGGTATTCGGCGGCCAGCTCCAGTTGCACCGCCTTCATCAGCTCGACGTAGCTCATGTACTGCCGGGTGATCTCGGCGACCGGAATGTCGAGGATGTCGATGTTCTGCTTGCGGATCAGATAGAGCAGCAGGTCGAGAGGCCCCTCGAAGGCTTCGAGAAAGACCTCCAGCGCATCCGGCGGAATGTAGAGGTCCTGGGGCAGTTCGGTGAAGGCCTCGCCATAGACCAGCGCCAGGCGCAGCTGCTCGGGTTCGAGCAGCTGGGGGTCCAGGGCTTCGCTCATGCTTCGATCATGAAGGGCGTGGGATCACCGGCACCGACGCGGATCACTTCCGGCTCGTCGTCGGCCAGGCTGATCACGGTGGAGGGCTGCAGGCCACCCGGACCGCCCTCGATCACCAGGTCGACGAAATGCTCGAGACGCTCGCGGATCTCCCAGGCATCACCCAGGGCCTCGTCATCGCCCGGCAGGATCAGGCTCACGCTCATCAGCGGCTCGCCCAGCGCCTCCAGCAGCGCCAGGGTGATGGGATGCTGGGGCACCCGCACGCCGATGGTGCGCCGCTTGGGATGCAGCAGCATGCGCGGCACCTCGCGGGTGGCGTTGAGGATGAAGGTATAGGGGCCGGGGGTATAGGCCTTGAGCAGGCGAAAGGCGCTGGTGTCCACCTTGGCATAGATCCCCAGCTCGGAGAGGTCGCAGCACACCAGGGTGAAGTTGTGCTTGTCGTCGAGCTGGCGGATGCGGCGGATACGCTCCACCGCGCTCTTCTCACCGATACGGCAGCCCAGGGCATAGGACGAATCGGTGGGATAGGCGATGACACCGCCGGACTGAATGATTTCCACGGCCTGACGAATCAGCCGCGGCTGGGGATTCTGCGGATGAATCTCGATGAACTGGCTCATTGGGGTTCCCGATTCTGAGGGTACAGCGGTTGACTGAAGCGCGCCCAGAGGGGCGGCAGATCTTCGGGCAACGGGCGGTACATCCCCAGCTCCGACCAGTCGGCCGGCGCATGGAAATCGCTGCCCGCACTGACCATCAGACCGAATTCCCGCGCCAGAATTGCCAGGGTGCCGACCTGCTCCGCCGGCTGCACGCCATTGACCACCTCGATGGCGTGGCCACCGCCGGTGACGAATTCGCCGATCAGCTTGCGCAGCTTGGTGCGGGTGAAGCCATAGGCCAGCGGGTGGGCCAGACTGATCCATGCCTTGGCGCCCTTCAGGGTCGCCAGGGTCTCGGCCAGGGTCGGCCAGTGCTGCTTGACGTCGCCGAGCTTGCCGCCGCCCAGCCACTTGCGAAAGGCATCGCCGCGGTCTTCGACGAAGCCGGCCTGCACCAGGTATTCGGCGAAATGCGGCCGGGCCGGCGCATTGCGACTGTCGCCCAGGGCCAGCTGCACCGCCCGGGCGCCGTCCAGGGTGCCGGGCATGCCCTTGGCCGCCAGCCGCCGGTCGATTTCCCGGGCGCGTTCCCAGCGTCCCTCGTGCAGGGCTTCCAGCGCAGCGTTCAATTCGGGCGCCTCGGGGGCGAAGTTGTAGCCCAGCACATGCAGGGTCGCCCCACCCCAGGTACAGGACATCTCGATCCCGGGCAGCAGGCGCAGACCCAGGCCGTCCGCGGCTTCCAGGGCTTCGGCATAGCCATCCAGGGTGTCGTGGTCGGTGATGGCCAGCAGTTGCACCCCGCGCTCATGGGCGCGTCTGACCACCTCGGCGGGCGCGAAGGCGCCGTCCGACGCGGTGGTATGACAGTGCAGGTCGATACGCATGGCTTTCTCCTCCGGCTTCATCAGGTATTATGCCGCGATGCACTGCTATCGGCTGCGTTAATGAAACAATTCATCGATTTCATCCCCCTGCTCCTGTTCTTCCTGGTCTACAAGCTCGATCCGCGTCCGGTGGAGTTCGCCGGGCACGCCTTTACCCTGGGCGGCATCTTCAGCGCGACCGCGGTGCTGATCATCGCCTCCCTGGTGGTCTACGGCGCGATCTTCGCGACCCAGCGCCGGCTGGAGAAGAGTCAGTGGCTGACGCTGATCGCCTGCCTGGTGTTTGGTGGCATGACCCTGGCCTTCCATAGCGAGACCTTCCTGAAATGGAAGGCGCCGGTGGTGAACTGGCTGTTCGCCCTGGCCTTCCTGGGCAGCCAGTTCATCGGCGACAAACCGCTGATCCAGCGCATGCTGGGCCACGCGGTGCGCCTGCCAGCCCCCATCTGGACGCGGCTGAACATCGCCTGGATCGTCTTCTTCATCGTCTGCGGCTGCGCGAATCTCTACGTGGCCTTCACCTACGAAAGCTTCTGGGTCGACTTCAAGGTCTTTGGCAGTCTGGCAATGACCCTGGTGTTCATGCTCGGTCAGGGCCTCTATCTGGCGCGCCATCTGCAACCCATGGATGAACCGCGAGACTGATCCCATGAGCCAGATACTGCTGATCGACGACGACCAAGAACTGTGCGACCTGCTTGGTGCCTGGCTGAAACAGGAAGGCTTCGAGGTCAACGCCTGTCATGCCGGCAGCGACGCCCGCACCCAGTTGCGCGAGGCGACACCGGATGTGGTGGTGCTGGACGTGATGCTGCCTGACGGCAGTGGCCTGGAATTGCTCAAGCAGCTGCGCAGCGATCATCCGCAACTGCCCGTGCTGATGCTGTCGGGACGGGGCGAACCCCTCGACCGGATCCTCGGCCTGGAGCTGGGTGCCGACGACTACCTGGCCAAGCCCTGCGATCCGCGCGAACTCACCGCGCGCCTCCGAGCCATCCTCAGACGCAGTCATCCGGCCCAGCCCGCGGCCCGCCTGCAGCTGGGCGACCTGTCGCTGAGTCTGGCGCGCGGCGTCGCCAACATCGGCGAAACCGAGATCACCCTGACCCTCACCGAGAGCCGCATCCTCGAAGCCCTGCTGCGGCAACCGGGCGAACCCCTGGAAAAGCAGGCCCTGGCCCAGGCGGCCCTGGGCCGCAAGCTGACCCTCTACGATCGCAGCCTGGACATGCATGTCAGCAATCTGCGCCGCAAACTCGGCAGCCATGCCGACGGTCGTCCGCGCATCCTGGCGCTGCGGGGCCGCGGCTACTACTACAGCGTCTAGCCCACCGCGCAGCCTTTACCCCCTCTTTACCCCCGCTGACCGCCACTGACTCCCCCGCTCCTAGACTGGGCTCATCCGGTGTTGCACCGGTCATCCCAAGGAGATTTCCCGATGCGCAAACTCATGCCCGCCGTGCTGTTCGCCGCCCTGCTGCCGACCCTGACCCTGGCCGCTACCCAGGACAGCACCGACATCACCCCGCCGCCCCACGGCAAGCTGATGGACGGCGGTCCGCGTGGCGATGGCCCCCTGCGCGGTCTCAAGCTGACCCCCGAGCAACGCGAGCAGGTCGGCAAGCTGATGGGCGAGGAACGCCAGCAGCAGCGCGAGATCGTCAAGAGCTACCTCGACAAGCTGCCCGAGGATCAGCGCAAGGCCCTGCACGATCAGCTGGATGGCAGTCGCGACAAGACCCGTCAGTCCATTCGCGCCCTGCTCAAGCCCGATCAGCAGAAGCGCTTCGACGAAATGGAAAAGAAGCGTGAGGATCGCGCCAAGGAGTGGGCCGAGTTCCAGCAGTGGAAGCAGGACCACAAGTCCTCCTGATCCCCGATCGCTGCGCCGATGGTCCTCGGCGCAGCGTCTGACCAAGAACCTGCCCAAAATCTCGCGAGCTAGAGACAAACAAGGCGAAAATGCCTGAGGAAGCGGAGTTTACGAGTGGTAAATGAGCATTCCGAAGGCATTTTCAACGCCGTTTGGCCGACGCGCAGCAGACTTTGAGCAGCTTCTAAGGCGACTGCATGGTTTTTCGTTCCCTCTTCTGGCGCATCTTCGCCACCTTCTGGCTGGCCATTCTGTCCGCGGTCGGTCTGACCATGCTGCTCGGCCACCTGGCCGACCAGGACTCCTGGATCCTCGCGCAGCATCCCGGCCTGCGCGACCTCCCCGAACAGTGGGTGCAACGCTATGAAAACGACGGTCCCGCCGCCGCCCAAGGCCTGCTCGAACAGCGCAAGGGCCGCTACGGCATCGATGTGCTGGTGCTGGGCGAGAACGGCTCGCCCCTGGTGCGCGGCACCCTGCCACCGCGCATCTTCGACCAGGATCTCGACCAGCCGCAGCGTCAGCAGCGCCCCGGCCCCGGCGCCCGCGACCCCAACCGGCCGCTGCCCTGGCGACGCCTGACCGACGAATACACCAGCCCGAGCGGCCAGACCTACCTGTTCATCTACCACCTGCCCACCCCCGAACTGGGCGCCTGGCGCCGCCAAAGCCTGTTCTGGCCGGTCGGCATGCTGGCCATCGCCACGGTGGTGCTGACCCTGTTCAGCCTGCTGCTGACCCTCAGCCTGACCCGCCCGCTCAATCATCTCAGGCGTGCGGTCCACGATCTCGGGCAGACCGCCTATCAGCAGGACACCCTCGCCCGCCTCGCCCGCCGCAAGGACGAACTGGGCGTGCTGGCCGAAGACTTCAATCGCATGGGCGCCCATCTGCAGCGCCTGATCGACAGCCAGCGGCAGCTGCTGCGCGACGTGTCCCACGAGCTACGCTCCCCGCTGGCCCGCCTGCGCATCGCCCTGGCGCTGGCCGAACGCTCCGACCCCCATGACCTGGGCAACATGTGGCCGCGCCTGACCCTGGAATGCGATCGCCTGGAAACCCTGATCGGCGAGATTCTCGCCCTGGCCCGCCAGGAAGCGGATCCCGGTCCGCCCGAGCAGCTGGAATTGCACCCGCTGCTGGAAGGCCTGGTCGAGGATGCCCAGCTCAGCGCCCCGCAGCAGCGGGTAGAGCTGGACGTTCCCGACGCCCTGCGGCTGGACGGCTGGCCCGATGTACTGGAACGGGCCCTGGACAATCTGTTGCGCAATGCGCTGCGCTTCAACCCGCCCGCCCTGCCGATCGTCATCTCGGCGACCGCCGCCGCGGGCGAGGTGTGCATCCAGGTGCGTGACCATGGCCCCGGAGTCAAGGTCGACGACTTGCCCCGGCTGGGTGAGCCCTTCTTCCGCTCGGATCAGCAGCAGGCCACCGGCTATGGCCTGGGGCTGGCCATCGCCCGCCGCGCCATCCAGCGCCATGGTGGCGAGCTGCACCTGAGCAATCACCCGGACGGCGGCTTTCTCGCCACCGTCACCCTGCCGCTCAGACCGGTCCTGACCAATGGCTGACCTGGCCGCTCAGATCACGCGGCGCCGGGATCCGCGGCGCCATCTCCGGCGTGCCCAGGTAGATGTAGCCCACCAGTTGTTCGTCCTCGGCCAGTCCCAGCCCTTGCAGCACCCAGGGATCGTAGCTGAACTCACCGGAGCGCCAGACCGCACCCAGGCCCAGGGCGAAGGCCGCGTTGACCAGGCCGTGGGCAACGCAGCCGGCGGTGATGATCTGCTCCTGGACCGGCACCTTGGGGTGTTCCTGGGGCGTGGCGACGACGGCGATCACCAGGGGGGCCCGCAGCGGCATGCGCCGCGCCTTGTCCAGGGCCGCCGCATCGGCGTCGGGCTCGCGCCGGCGCAGGGCATCGGCATAGAGCTCGCCGAGCGCCGTGCGGCCGGCGCCGCTCACCAGGATCAGCCGCCAGGGGCGCAGCAGCTTGTGGTCCGGCGCTCGGTCCGCGGCGCGCAGCAGGGTCTCGAGTTGCGCGGGCGTTGGGCCCGGTTCGGTCAGGCGACCGACCGAGGCGCGATTGCAAAGGGCTTCGAGGGCATCCATAGCGTCTCTCCTGTAAAGATGCCGCAGTGTACCCCAGGGACGACTGCCGAATTTGGCTGTCACAGCAGCGGAATGGCTGACATTCTTGGCCGCTACCGGGGCGGTCGGCTAAGATCGCGAATGCTAGAAAACCCGGCCGCTTTCATCGTCGCGAACGGAGTTATCCCGACCTCTCGCCTTTTTCGAAACGGACCCGACAGATGAAGTTTGCGCTCAACCGGTTCCTCGCTGCGTCCGGTGACAGCCTGGGCGTCTACTACGCCCGGGTATTCGCCTATCTGATCGCCGCCGCCAGCGTCACCGCCGGGTACTACACCCAGGCCGATGCGGTGGGCCTGTGGCTGATCCCCTATGCCCTGCTCTACCCCCATGTGGCCCAGACCCTGAGTCTCAAGCTCAGACGCGATCGCGGCGCCCAGACCGATATCATCCTCGCCGCCCTGGACGCCATCCATGTCGGCATGGCCGCGGTGGTGTTGCGCTTCCCGCTGATGCCCACCCTGATGCTGCTGTTCATGCTCGGCTATACCAGCATGCTGCGCGGTGGTCCGCGCCTGCTTGGCCTGTGCCTGCTGTTCGCCACCAGCGCCGCGGCGCTGGGCAGCGCCACCTTCTTCCAGGGCGTCGACCTCACCAGTCCGCTGCTGGTGGCGGTCACCAGCGTGGTGGGCACCATGCTGCACCTCTGGGGCACCGGCTACTTCCTGCATCGCCAGCGCAAGCGCCTCATCCAGATCAACGATGACCTCAAGCGCGAGCAGGAAAAGTCGGCGATCCTGGCGCACAACCTGGCCAAATACCTCTCGCCCCAGGTCTGGGAATCCATCTTCACCGGCAAGCAGCACATCGCCCTGGGCACCCAGCGCAAGAAGATCACGGTGTTCTTCTCCGACATCAAGGGCTTCACCGAGCTGTCCGAAGAACTCGAGGCCGAAGCCCTCACCGACATGCTCAACAACTACCTCAACGAGATGTCGAAGATCGCCGTCAAATACGGTGGCACCATCGACAAGTTCGTCGGTGACTGCGTGATGGTGTTCTTTGGCGACGCCAACAGCCAGGGCGCCAAGAAGGACGCCGTGGCCGCGGTCTCCATGGCCATCGCCATGCGCAAGCACATGAAGGTCCTGCGCCAGCAGTGGCGCAGCCAGGGCATCAACAAGCCACTGGAGATCCGCATGGGCCTGAATACCGGTTACTGCACGGTCGGCAACTTCGGCTCCAGCACGCGCATGGACTACACCATCATCGGTCGCGAAGTGAACCTGGCAAGCCGCCTGGAGAATGCCGCCGATGCCGGCGAGATCCTGATCAGCCACGAGACCTACTCGCTGGTCAAGGAAACCATCATGTGCCGCGACAAGAGCTGGATCACCGTCAAGGGCTTCAGCAAGCCGGTGCAGATCTATCAGGTGGTGGACTTCCGTCGCGACCTGGGCGCCTCTCCCAGCTATGTCGAGCACGAACTGCCGGGCTTCTCCATGTACCTGGATACCAACAACATCCAGAACTACGACAAGGAGCGGGTCATCCAGGCGCTGCAGCTGGCAGCGGAAAAGCTCAAGGACAAGGTAATTCTTTAAAGCGACCGCAGACCCTGCGGCCGCATCTGGACGTACCTCGGCGCCCTTGGCTGGGCGCAACCAGACCGCCAGCGCAGGCGGTATTCGGACTGCTGCTCGGTAGGATGCTGATATATCGCTGACAGCCACCAAGCACAGCCAAGCCTGCCCTCCCTTGGCAATACTCATTGCCGCCCACCAGATCGCCTCTTTGCTCGGCGAAGAGGCAGCGGTCTGAGCTGAAGCGAACGTGCTGTTGCGGCCCCGCTGGAAAGGCCCAGGCCTTCGATACCCAGGCTGCCCTGCCCCTTCCGGGAGCATTCGACGCCGAAGACTTATCTGTGACTCCAGGACGAGCACCCCCAGTGATGAGGCATCTCCCTTTGCGCCGCTGGCGAACCGGCCTATCCCGATTTGCAGGAAAGGCAGCCGGGCGGTGATCAGCCTTGACCAGCGTATCTTCGCGTCACAGGGTACCGATGCTGGCAAGGTGCAGCCCAACCTCCTGGGCAACTTCCACAGTGGGCCTTCGATAGCGCCCCGTAGCCCCTCCCCGCAACGTGGAATCTCGCGAAGCGACTTTAATAAGCCATGAACATGCCAGCAGCATGATTTCCAAAGAAATACTATCAGCATATCAATTTTCGGCCTGCTTATTACATGCTTGCCAATACCTATCGCGCGGACCGGCGTATCTTCGTTATATGAACTAGCCTAACCAGGCCAAGCCGCCAACCACAGGTATTTCAGAAAAACGCAGCAGTAATCAGGAACATCCACTACAAATCGCCACCCAAGCAAGAACTATCAATTAAGCAGAAGGCGCGCACACTCACCCGCACCCTTAGCACCGGCACCCGACCACAACATACGAATACCGTCATCTTATAATCCGACTATATATAACTTCCTAACCGCCTCTCTTGCCACCCACTATTTTTTCGCCAAACATATACTCTTCATTTACTGCCGAAGGCCATTTATCATGGAATTCCAAACAGAAGAGCCGTCATCCTTTTCCAACCTGGAAAGCCCCGTAGAAGTCTATACGGAGTGGGATCCCCTGGAGGAGGTCATAGTTGGCATAATGGATGACATCCGCGTACCTGAATGGGATACCGGTCTGAGAGCCATCATACCCAGAGAGTCGAGCGATTTTTTCCAGACATACTCTGGACAGCGATTTCCGGAAGAACTGGTCATCAAGGCCAGGCAGGAAGTCAATACGCTGGCCAGGATCCTGGAAGCCGAGGGCATAAGAGTAAAACGGCCAAACGAGTTCAATCACCATCAGCCCATAGTGACTCCCCATTTCACTACAGGTGGCACCTTCTACTCCGCCATGCCAAGGGACTGCCTTTTCGCAATCGGCAAAAAGATCATTGAAGTGCCCATGGCCTGGCGCAGCCGTTACTTCGAGACCTTCGCTTTTCGTGACATCCTGAACGATTACTTCAGCAGAGGTGCAGACTGGATCTCAGCCCCCAAGCCGATGCTGAAAGACAACATCTGGAAAAAGGATTATGACTTCGACCAGGAGATTCCATTCAACTCCATAATCACCGAGGTGGAACCGCTATTTGACGCGGCCGACTTCATGAAGATGGGCCGCGACATCATCGGCCAGCGTAGCCATGTAACGAATAACAAGGGCATCGAATGGCTGCGCAGAACCCTCGGATCGGATTATCGCATCCACATCTATGAGTTCGAAGAGCCAGGACCCATGCACATCGACACGACGATACTGCCGCTGGCGCCAGGCCGCGTACTCGTCAACAAGGGCTGGGTACCGCAGATTCCTGACATCTTCAAAGATTGGGAAATCCTGACTCCGCCGCCGTCCAACCTGCCCGACGACCATCCTCTTTACATCACTTCCAAGTGGATTCACATCAATGTGCTGATGCTGGACGAAAGAACGGTGGTCGTCGAGCAGGACGAGGAGGCTCTGATCAACGCCTTCCGCCAGTGGGGTTTCAAGACCATCCTCTGTCCCTTCAAGCACTTTCAGACCTTCGGTGGCTCCTTCCACTGTGCCACGCTGGATGTCAAACGGCGCGGAAGCCTGAAAAGTTATATCTGAAGACTTCCGGCGCCCATCTGGAAACAGTGGGGCGCTCTAAGCGCGCAGGGCCCGAGGCCCTGCGCGCACCAATAGCCGCAAGCATGACAGGATTTGGAAATGCAGCTCGAACATACGGTACTGATCGTTTCTTCCGACCTGGATGTCGCCTTGAACGTAGCGGCGCTCAAGGCGAAGTATGACCTGCAGACCTGGAGTTTCGTCTTCCTGCTGGAGGATTATCTGGGCGAGGCGCGAGAGGAATTGGAACGCCCGGAAAACTTTCTCGTCTCTGACTTCGCCATTGCCACCGAGGTAGAGGCAGCGCTTGATAAGATAGCTCGCCACTACAGCATTTCTACCGCGGTGGCTTTCGACGAATTTTCGCTCTACGTAGCCGCTTCAGCAAATGAGCGCTGGCAACTTCCAGGCATCACCCGAGAAGAGGCGCAAAGGTTTCGCGACAAGAAAAAAATGAAAGAGATCGCTCAGCGCGCAGGAATCAGGACCGCCAGAGAAATAACGCTCGATGAAATCAAGCTTGGGCAGGTGCAGTTTCCCATCATCGTCAAACCGCGTTCGCTGGCGGGCGCTCAAGGCGTCCGGATCATTACCGAAGCAGACGAAATGTCGTCCATCGATATCGATTCGAACCCTGAATATCAGGATATGAGCAAACATCAGTATCTTATCGAAACCTATAATCCAGCCTGCATCTACCATATTGATTGTATCGTCCGTAAAGGAACACTGGCCTTCCTATCGGTCGGCGAATATCTAGGCAAACCCATGGATTTCCTGCAGGAAAAACCGGTCGGCGTGATAGCGGTTCCCGAGGAGATGATCGAGGATATCTGGCGCCATTTTACCGAATCCGTGATAGCCGCCTTTGACGCGCCTGACGGGGTCTATCACATAGAGGCCTTTGCTGGCGCAGAACTGCTGGAAATCGCCTATCGACCTGGCGGCGCGGCCATTGTCGAGATGATAGAGATGGTCTACGGGCTGGACCTGAAGCTAATCCATCTCGCGGCACAACTGGGCTTGGAACCTTCACTAGATATCCAGCGGAAGGCCCAAGCCTTTGGCTATATGACCTTTCCTAAAAAGCACCTTTCCCTCACACCGCTTTATGTCACAGAGGTGGCCTTACCACCCCTGGAAAATCTGCCAACGCTTAGCACCCATTCGATACCCAAGGCCGGCGACGTCGCTTCGGGAGAATTCTACTGCTACAAGGACTCGCTGGGCTCATTCGTCTTTTGCGGCGATCGCGATCTCGTGCTTCAGGACATCGACTACCTGAACAGGCATTACAGCGTCGCTGTTGACGCTGAACCGTAGATAGCGGCCTGGGACCGCTGCTCCCACAGATATCCGCCACGACCAAAGGCCCCGTTCATCATGAGAATTGACCAGCCCAACACCCTATTGATCATTTCCTCCGAACTGGATGTCGATAAGGTGGTCGCCAGACTCAGGGACACCTATGAGCTAGCGCGATGGACATTCGTCTACCTCCTGGAGGACCTGCTGGGCCAGGCTGGAGCGGAACTGGTGCGGAGCGACACCTTCCTGGTCCGGGACTTCGCCGTCCATGGCGAAATTGACAGCGTCCTTGATCGAATCGCCGACACCTACGCCATTACCGCAGTCCTTCCCAATGACGAATTCGCGGTGCACGTCGCGGCATGGGCCAACGAACGCTGGGGCTTGCCGGGGCTTACGCTCGATATGGCTGTGCGCTTTCGCGACAAGAAGCGGATGAAACAGATCGCCCAGCTGTTCAACATACCCACCGCCAAGGAAGTCACCTTCGACGAGCTGAAAAGCGGCGCCGCGACCCTTCCGGTCATTCTGAAACCCCGATCGCTGGCGGGCGCCGTGGGGGTCAGGATCATCACCGATGCCCGCGAGCTCTCCGGCCTCCCCCGCGATACGGGTGACAGCTACCAGGACATGAGCGAACACCAGTACATCATCGAAACCTATAACAGCCAGCCTCTGTATCAACTCGATGCCATCGTTCTCGGCAAGCAACTGGCGTTCCTCAGTACCGGTGAATACCTGGGGAAACCCATCGACTACCTTGCCGAGCAACCATTGGGGTATCTATCAGTTCCCCAAGAGGATCTCGAGGCGCTCTGGCGTCCCTTCGCCGAACGGGTGATAGCTGCGTTCGATTGCCCGGACGGGGTCTATCACATCGAAGCCTTCGGCGACGCAGGCGTTGGTTTGGAACTGCTGGAAATCGCCTTCCGCCCGGGCGGCGGACATACGACCGAGATGATAGCGTTCGCTCATGGCCTGGATCTGCGCCTGCTTCACCTGGCCCTGCAACTTGGCCTCTGTGAATCCCTGCAGGCCAGCCGCCGCTGCGAAGCCTGGGCCTATATGATGTTTCCGAAAAAGCACCTGTCCCGCGAAACGCTCCATGTCTCCCACCTGACGCTCGCAGCGATCGAAAGCCTTCCGACATTGAGCATGAAGACCCTACCGCGTCCGGGAGACATAGCTTCGGGTGCCTTTTTCTGCCACAAGGATGGCCTGGGTACTTTCGTATTCTGTGGCGAGCGGCGAAGAGTCGCCGAAGACGTCCAGTACGTTCTGGAACATTACCAGGTACATCTCGCTGTCAGAGGCAGCTAGCCCTTAGCAGCGCTCGCAATCCGCGCTCCTCTCACCGTTCTTGCCTGAGACCGTTCCCGCGGATTTGGCGGCCTACCAGTCCCTTTGCAAGGGGGGAAAACGGCGACCCGTGCGTATACGCGCGTGAGCACAGGTTGGTCGTACCAGGCGTCCTGCGCAACAAAAAGGCCCCGACGCCTTACAGCGCCGGGGCCTCTTATCGCCAGGCAAAAGCCTAGGGATCAATCCTCGCGATAGCGACGCAGGCGCAGGGCCTTGCCGGCTACGCGGGTGTCCTTGAGCTTGGTCAGCAGACGCTCCAGGCCTTCTTCGGGCAGCTCCACCAGGCTGAAGGAGTCACGGATCTGGATGCGGCCGATGGCCTCGCGATCCATGCCGCCTTCGTTGATGATGGCACCCAGCAGGTTCTTGGCGGCGACGCCATCACGGGCGCCCAGGGCGGTGCGGCAGCGCACGCGGCCTTCCGGCAGCGGCTGCATCGGACGACGCTCGCCACGGTCCGGACGCTCACCACGCTCGGGACGATCGCCCCGCTCGCTGCGCTCGCCACGGGGACGCTCGCCACGGCCGGCGCCGGGGGTGAGCGGCTGCTCGCGACGGACCGACTCGATGTCCAGGGCGCGGCCGCTGGTCAGCTTGGCCAGCAGGGCCGCGGCCAGGGTCGAGGGATCGCACTGCAGACGCTCGCACAGCTCCTGACGCAGGGCGCCGTGAGTGGTGTCGGCATCGGCCAGCAGCGAACCCACGCCATCGGCCAGGCGGGAGATACGGGCTTCCAGCACGGCTTCGGCGTCGGGCAGGCGGATCTCGCCGACGCGCTGACCGGTGACGCGCTCGATGACCTGCAGCATGCGGCGCTCGCGCGGGGTGACCAGCAGCAGCGCGCGACCTTCACGACCGGCACGGCCGGTACGACCGATACGGTGCACGTAGGATTCCGGATCGTAGGGCATGTCCACGTTCAGGACGTGGGTGATGCGCGCCACGTCCAGGCCGCGAGCGGCGACGTCGGTGGCGACCACGATGTCCAGCGAACCATCCTTCAGCGACTCGATGGTCTTCTCGCGCTGGGCCTGGGGCATGTCGCCGTTCAGGGCGCTGACGCGATAGCCCTGGCGCTCCAGCAGCTCGGCCAGGTCCAGGGTCGCCTGCTTGGTGCGCACGAAGGCGATCAGGGCGTCGAAGTTCTCCACTTCCAGCAGGCGCAGCACCGAGGCCGGCTTCTGGTCGGCGTGGACCATCAGGTGCGCCTGCTCGATGCGGGCGACGGTCTGGGTCTTGGCCGCGATGCGGACGTGTTGCGGCTCCTTGAGGTGACGCTCGGCGATGGCGCGGATCGACGGCGGCAGGGTCGCCGAGAACAGCACGGTCTGGCGGGATTCCGGCATGGCTTCGAAGATGAATTCGAGGTCATCCATGAAGCCCAGCTTGAGCATCTCGTCGGCTTCGTCGAGCACCAGGTGCTGGACGGTGGCCAGCAGGTTGTCGTCGCGACGCAGGTGGTCGCACAGACGACCGGGGGTGGCGACCAGAACCTGGGCGCCCATGCGCAGGGACTTCAGCTGCGGGCCCATGGGCGCGCCGCCGTAGAGGGCCACGACCTTCACGCCGGGCATCTCGGTGGAATAGGTTTCGCAGGCGGTAGCCACCTGCAGGGCCAGTTCACGGGTGGGAACCAGCACCAGAATCTGGGGTTCGCGGCGGGACGGGTCGAGCTTGGAGAGCAGCGGCAGAGCGAAGGCTGCGGTCTTGCCGGTACCGGTCTGGGCCTGGCCGATCATGTCGTGGCCGGAGAGAATCACCGGGATGGACTGCGACTGGATGGGCGACGGCTCTTCGTAGCCGACGGCCTTGATGGCGGCGAGGATGGCGGGATTGAGATTGAGCGCAGCGAAACCGCTGGTGTCCTGGGTCATTGTCTTGCCTCGTGTGCTTCGCAAAGACCCCAAAGCCAAGAGCTGCGCTTATCCGAATGACCGAAGTCGCCCAGGCAGCCAAGGTGTGAGCTTTTTGCGAAATAGCGGATGAAAAAGGGGTGAAGCGTCTAGGATTGTTCGCCGTCGGGCGAACGCACGACCGGTGTGGCCATGGCGGCGGACCGGGAAAATGCAGTTCCTGAACGGAAGGTCAAAAAGACCGGGGCGAATGATACCCGAACCCTGGACATTTCTCCAGAGAACCTTGGTCTACTTTTGTGGTCAGGTTGCCGCACGCAGGTTGTCCAGATAGGCCTCCACATCGAAGCCTATCCGCGGGGTCAACTCCCGGGCGCGCTGCCGCGTGCCCGCCTCGTCCAGCTCCTGCTCCAGACTGGCCGGCACCAGCAGGATGACATTGCCCTCGACCACCGGGCACTCCCAGTAATGATGGCGGAACAGGCCGCGCAGCAGTGCGGCGCCCAGGGGCTTGCCGTCGGTGGCGCTCCACTGGTTGATCATCAGCCAGCCGCCGGGGTTGAGCTTGGCCTGGCAATTTTCCAGGAAGCGCCAGGCCAGGTGCGCACTGGAGGGGCCGACATCGGTATAGAGGTCGACGAAGATCAGATCGGCAGGCGCCGCGCTGTCGAGCAGGTCCAGGGCATCGCCGATGCGGATGGCCAGGCGCGGGTCCTCGTCGAGGCCCAGATGCTGGCGTGCCAGGCGCGGTACCGCGGGGCGCAGCTCCAGGGCTTCCACCGCCTCCAGGGGCAGCCACTTGAGGCAGGCCTGGGTCAGGGTGCCGGCGCCCAGGCCGAGAAAGAGCGCTCGCCGCGGCTGCGGGTGGCAGAGCGCGCCCAGCAGCATGGCGCGGTTGTAGTCGTATTCCAGCCAGGCGGGGTCCGCCGTAAAGACGCAGCTCTGCTCCACCTCCTCGCCAAACTCCAGGAAGCGATAAGGCCCCACCTCCACCACCCGGATCCGGCCATGGTCATCGACGACCTCTTCCAGCAACACTTCCGTCTCGACCATCACCACCCTCCTCTATAGCCGCCCATGGTAGCCGCGATGGGCACTGTCTATCGAGCCATGCCGCCGCTATCGGTTACCATGGACGGCTTCATCGCACCCTCAGAGAGAATCATGTCCGCGCCCTGGAGCCCCACCAGCTGGAGAGGCCTGCCCATCCAGCAACAGCCCGAATACCCCGACAAAGCCCGTCTCGCCGATGTCGAGCGCACCCTGGCCGGCTATCCGCCGCTGGTGTTCGCTGGCGAGGCCCGCGAATTGCGCCGGCAGTTCGCCGAGGTCACCCAGGGCCGGGCCTTCCTGCTGCAGGGCGGCGATTGCGCGGAAAGCTTCTTCGAATTTTCTGCCGGCAAGATTCGCGACACCTTCAAGGTGCTCCTGCAGATGGCGGTGGTCATGACCTTCGCCGCCGGTTGCCCGGTGGTCAAGGTCGGCCGCATGGCCGGCCAGTTCGCCAAGCCGCGCTCCTCCGGCGACGAGGTCCAGGACGGCGTCTCCCTGCCGGCCTACCGTGGCGACATCGTCAACGGCATCGACTTCACCGAAGGCAGCCGCATCCCCGACCCGCAGCGCCTGATCCAGGCCTACAACCAGTCCACCGCGACCCTCAACCTGCTGCGCGCCTTTGCCCAGGGCGGTTTCGCCGATCTGCACCAGGTGCATCGCTGGAATCTGGACTTCATCGCCAACTCGGCCCTGGCCGACCGCTACCACCAGCTGGCGGACCGCATCGACGAGACCCTAGCCTTCATGCGTGCCTGCGGCCTGGACACCGCGCCCCAGGTCAAGGAAACCAACTTCTTCACCGCCCACGAGGCGCTGCTGCTCAACTACGAAGAAGCCTTCGTCCGCCGCGACAGCCTGACCGGTGACTGGTACGACTGCTCGGCGCACATGCTCTGGATCGGTGACCGCACCCGCCAGCCCGACGGTGCCCACGTCGAATTCCTGCGCGGCGTGAACAACCCCATCGGCGTCAAGGTCGGTCCTTCCACTACCAGCGAAGACCTGATCCGCCTGATCGACACCCTCAACCCCGAGAACGATCCGGGTCGCCTCAACCTCATCGTGCGGATGGGCGTGGGCAAGGTCGGCGATCACCTGCCGCGCCTGATCCAGACCGTCGAGCGCGAGGGTCGCCAGGTGCTGTGGAGCTCCGACCCCATGCACGGCAACACCATCAAGGCGTCCACCGGCTACAAGACCCGGGATTTCGCCAGCGTGCTGGGCGAGGTCAAGGAATTCTTCGGCGTGCACCAGGCCGAGGGCACCTACGCGGGCGGCATCCATATCGAGATGACCGGCCAGAACGTCACCGAATGCATCGGTGGCGCCCGCCCGGTCACCGAAGACGCCCTGTCCGATCGCTACCACACCCATTGCGACCCGCGCCTGAATGCCGACCAGTCCCTGGAACTGGCCTTCATGATCGCCGAGACGCTCAAGGGCATTCGCCGCTAAGGCAGAGAGGGCGCGGCGCGCCCTAGTGCCGCGCCACCGCCTCGCGCAAGACGTCCGCCGGCCCGTGCAACTGCAGGTCGGCGAGGCCGAGCCAGTCGGCCAGGGCACGCAACTGCCCCGCCAGGGCGTCCAGCCCCTCGTCATCGAGCCCCGCCGCCTCCAGATGCACGGCATGCACCGCCAGCCGTGACTGCGCCCGCTCGGCGCGCAG
This sequence comes from Pseudomonas sp. RIT411, assembly GCF_003057735.2. NCBI lineage: Bacteria > Pseudomonadati > Pseudomonadota > Gammaproteobacteria > Pseudomonadales > Pseudomonadaceae > Pseudomonas > Pseudomonas sp. RIT411. The sequence continues at coordinate 48,316 of NZ_QBIZ02000018.1, read as the reverse complement.
ATCCACCCGCGCCGCCAGCCGCTCCCGGTAGAGAAAGGGCAGCACATAGTAGCCGTAGACCCGCTTGGACGCCGGCGTGTAGATCTCCAGTCGATAGCGAAAGCCGAACAGCTGCTCGGTGCGCTCACGCTCCCAGACCAGCGAATCGAAGGGCGACAGTAGCGCCGCGGCGCGCACGGGGCGCCCGGGATTGCGCGTCTCGGCGACATAGGCCGGCTTCGACCAGCCCTGCACCTGGAGGGGCTGCAGACTGCCCTCCTCCAGCAATTCGGCGAGGCCCTGGCGAGCTTCGGCCGGACTGAGACGAAAATAGTCACGCAGCTGGACCTCGCTCGCCACGCCCAGGGCACGGGCGCTGCGCAGCAGCAGGGCGCGGCGGGCGGCTTCAGGCGCAACAGCCGGCGCCGCGAGGATCTCCGCCGGAAGCACCCGCTCGGGCAGGTCATAGAGGCGCTCGAAGCCGCGCCGCCCGGCCACCGTCACCTCACCGGCGGCGAACAGCCACTCCAGCGCCAGCTTGCCCGGACTCCAGTCCCACCAGGGACCGGCCTGCTCGACCCGCTTGGCCAGGCTGCCGGCGCCCAGGGCACCGCGCTGCACCACCGCCTCCAGGGTCTGGGCGACGACCTGCGGCTGTTCGACGGCGAAACGCGCCAGCTGCCGATAGATGCCGATGCCCTGGCGCGCCTGATCGCGCCGCCAGCGCAGCTCGGCCCAGACCTCGGCCGGCACCAGCGAAGCCTCGTGGGCCCAGCATTCATAGAGCTGGCGCTTGCGCCCCTGGCCCCAGGCCAGGGCATCGAAATCGGCGAAGGCATAGTGGCCGAGACGGCTGAACAGCGGCAGGTAATGGGAGCGCACCAGCGCATTGACCGAATCGATCTGCAGCACGTTCAGCCGTGCGGCCTGGCGATACAGGGCGGCGGGACCCGCGCCACCCTTGGGTTGATTACCGAAACCCTGGGCGCGCAAGGCCAGACGCCGGGCCTCGCGCAGGGAAAGGCTGTCCATCCGAGCTCCTGATAGAGGAAGGGATCTTTCACCCTAGCAGGATCGGCGGCGGCGCTCCTCCGCGGGCTGCTGCCAGAACGGCTTGTCGGCCTCCTGCCAGGCATCGGCGCGACTCAGGCCAAGGTCGTGCAGCGCACCTTCATCCAGCCGATAGAGCGCTCGGCGTTGGCGGGAGACCTCTATTGCCCGCCGCAACCAGGCCCAGACCTGCCGCAGACGAGAGGTGACGCCCGCAACACCAGGGGAACGCCCGGACGAATCTCGGTGAGCTATGAGCTGAGCCATGGTGCATCTCCTTCTCCAGAGGGTATGGCTCAAGTCTGGAAGCCGGATTAACATCAATCCAACGAATCTTTCTGATGCGATCCATTCACCGAGCTGATGCCATGAACTACCCCAGCATAGAGACCGATCTGCTGCGCACCTTTGTCGCCATCGCCGATCAGGGCGGCTTCACCCGCGCGGCCGAGGTGGTCAACCGCACCCAGTCGGCGGTGAGCATGCAGATGCGCAAGCTGGAAGAGGACGTGCTGCAGCGGCGACTGTTCGAGCGTGACGGCCGCCAGGTGCGTCTGACTGCGGAAGGCCAGGTCCTGCTGGGCTTCGCTCGGCGGATCCTCAAGCTGCATGGGGAGGTGATGACCACCCTGCGCGAGCCGCACATGGTGGGGACGGTGCGCATCGGCACCCCTGACGACTACGTCATGAGGTTCATTCCGGGCATCCTTGCGGGCTTCGCCAAGGCCTACCCGCTGGTGCAGGTGGATGTCCACTGCGAGCCCACCGCGGGTCTGCTGCAGCGCCAGGATCTGGATCTGACCATCGTTACCCGCGAACCGGGCAACGAGATCGGTCTGCCGTTGCGGCGGGAACGCTTCGTCTGGGCCGAGGCACCCGGGTTCGACATTCACCAGCGCGATCCGCTGCCGCTGGCGATGTTCAATACCTCCTGCTTTCTCAGCGAATGGGCCCGCCGCGCCCTGGACAATCGCGACCGTGGCTATCGCCTGGCCTACAGCAGCCCCAGCCTTGCCGCGCTGCTGGGCATCGTCAAGGCAGGCCTGGCGGTCACCGCGCAGCTGGAGAGCCTGCTGCCGAGCGAATTGCGCCGGCTGGGAGAAGCCGACGGCATGCCCGACCTGCCCTCCTGTTCCATCGAACTGCTGCGTAATCCACGCAGCGCCTCGCCGATCATCGACACCCTCGCCGAGCATATCGCCGAGGGCTTTCGGCAGTAGTCAGCGCAGCGCCAAGAGCACCGCACAGAGCAGCAGGAAGCCGCAGAACAGCAGGCGCAACAACCGCTCGGGGAGTTGGTGGGCCAGCTTCACGCCCCAGCTGACGCTGAGCAGGCCGCCGATGGCAAGAGGAATGCCGACGCTCCAATCCACTTCGCCATGCCAGGCATAGCTGGCCAGGGTGACGCCCGTGGTGGGCAACGCCATGGCCAGGGACATACCCTGGGCCGCGACCTGGGTCAGCCCCATCACGCCCGCCAGGATGGGCGTGGCGATCACCGCCCCGCCGACGCCGAACAGCCCACCGACCAGTCCCGCCACCAGCCCCAGCACGCCAAGGCCCAGACGGCTCGGCGTGGTCAGCGGTGGCTGGCCACGGCGATAGAGTTGCCAGAGGTTGTAGAGCACAAGGAGCAGCAGGAAGCCGACGAAGCCGTGGCGCATGGAGCGGGCGTCCAGGGAGACCGCCAGTGCCGTGCCCACCAGGGCCGAGACCATGCCCGCGCCCGCTAGCAAGGCGGCGCGCTGCCAATCAATGCGGTTGCGCTGGTTGTACTTGTAGACCGACAGCAGCACGTTGGGCACCACCATCACCAGGGCGGTGCCCTGGGCCAGTTGCTGGTCGAGGCCGAACAGCAGCGCCAGCACCGGAATGGCGATGAGGCCACCGCCGATGCCGAACAGCCCACCCACCACACCCAGCACCGCCCCGAGGACGACATCGATCAACAAGGTAAACAGCGATTCCACGGCAATTCTATCCAGCGGCGAACGGATTTGGAGAGACCGGCCAGGCCGGCCTGCGGCGAAAGCCCAGACAGCAAAAAGCCCGGCAAGCCGGGCTTTCTGGTCGAGACGCCTGGTTTAGACCTTGGCGCGCGACTTGTACTCGTTGGTACGGGTGTCGATCTCGATGTGGTCACCGATATCGCAGAACTCGGAGACCTTCAGCTCGTAGCCGTTGTTCAGGCGAGCGGTCTTCATGACCTTGCCCGAGGTGTCGCCGCGAACGGCCGGCTCGGTGTAGGCGATCTGGCGCACGATGGTGGTGGGCAGTTCGATGGAGATGACGCGGTCGTTGTAGAACACCGCTTCGCAGACGTCGGTCATGCCGTCTTCGATGAAGGCGATGGCTTCGCCCAGGTCGTCCTTCTCCACTTCGTACTGGTTGTAGTCGGCGTCGACGAAGACGTACAGGGGATCGGCGAAGTAGGAATAGGTTACTTCCTTGCGATCCAGAATCACCGGCTCGAGCTTGTCGTCGGCGCGGAAGACGGTCTCGGTCGCGCTGCCGGAGAGCAGGCTCTTCAGCTTCATCTTGACCACTGCAGCGTTACGGCCGGACTTGTTGTATTCAGCTTTCTGGATGACCCAGGGAGCGTTATCGATCATGGCCACTTGGCCGGCACGGAACTCTTGTGCGGTTTTCATGCGGTTATCCGTATGGATGGAAGAACGGGATTTCGAGGCGCCATATGATAGCCAATCTGTATGGAAATGCACCAGGCTGGCGGCAAGATCGCTGTGAGAAGCCATCCGATCGCTCCAGTCACGCGCCAGCAGACGCCAGTTTTCGACCTGTGCGTCCAGCGCCGACCAGGCCGCAGCCAGGTCGCCACGACCGTTCCAGGCCAGCCACAGGGCACTGACCGCCGCGCCCAGTTCAGGGGTGCCGGACGCCACATAGCGCGCCAGGAAGGCCTCGAGCTTGACGAAGTGGGCGTCCTCTTCCTGCGGATAGATGTGCCAGACGAACGGATGCGCGGCCCATTGCGCGCGGACGAAGGAGTCCTCGCCGCGGATGGCATTGAAGTCGCAGCACCACAGCAGGCGGTCGTATTGCTGCTGGGAGACGAAGGGCAGCACCTGCACCCGCAGCGCGCCACGGCCGTGGCTGTCGCCGGCCTTGAGCCAGTCGACGCCCAGCCAGGCGGCGACGTTGGCCAGCACGCGCCCCTCCGGCACCAGCAGGCAGGTCGGTCGATTACCGGCGCTCAGGGCGTCGAGCCAGTCGATCAGCGCCGGATTCTCGTAGGCGAACAGCGAGAACAGGCGCTCGCCCGGTTGCCGGTGGACACCCAGCCCGGCAAGGAAATCGTCCCGCGTCGCGGCCGCCTGCTGGAAGCCGTCCCGCTGCTCGAGCAGGTCTCGCTCGCGCAGCAGACCACCGACCTTGGCGGTAAAGCCCGGAAAGAAGAAGTACTTGTTCAGCCCGGTGGGCTGCAGCGACGGCAGGGCGTGACAGCCTTCGATCCACTCCTCGGCGCTCAGGTATTCTAGATTGAGCCAGAGCGGTCGCTCGGCGCGCCCCGCCATGGCGGTGATGAAGCCTTCCGGCAACTGGCAGGCGAAGGCCTCCACCACCACGTCGCCCGGCTCGGCCGGCGTCCAGTCGGCATGCCAGAGGCGTACCTCGACCCCGCGATGCCACTGCTGCTCGGCCGTGCCATCGACCCCCGGCTGGATCCGCGCCAGGGGATAGAGGTCGTCGATCCAGAGGCGGACCTGCTGTCCATGCTCGGCGACCAGCTGATGGGCCAGACGCCAGGTGATACCCGCGTCCCCATAGTTGTCCACCACTGTGCAGAAGATGTCCCAGGCTGCCATGCCATACCTCTAAGTCATTGATATCGAATCGTGTTTCGCTTCAGCCAGCGGGTGATGCGCGGCAGATTCCAGTGAACCCAGTCACACCGCGCCCCCAGGCGGGTCGGTAGTATCCGCGCTTTTTCGGACGGATTCTCCATGTCGTTGCGCCCCGCCCTGCTGTTCTGCCTGAGCCTGGCTTCCCTGAGCGCCCTGGCGACACCCCAGCCACCCCGCACCTTCAGCGAAGCCAAGGTGGTCGCGACCAAGGTCTATGCCAAGCAGGGCGTGGACTTCTATTGCGGCTGCCACTACAGCGGCAAGACCGTGGATCTGAAGAGCTGCGGCTACGTCCCGCGCAAGAGCGCCCAGCGCGCCAGCCGCATCGAGTGGGAGCACATCGTGCCGGCGTGGGTGATCGGTCACCAGCGTCAGTGCTGGCAGAAAGGCGGTCGCAAGAACTGCACGGCCAGCGATCCGGTGTACCAGAAGGCCGAGGCCGATCTCTTCAACCTGGTGCCGGTAGTCGGCGAGGTCAATGGCGATCGCAGCAACTTCGCCTTTGGCTGGCTGCCGCAGAAACCCAGCCAGTACGGCGCCTGCCAGATGGTGGTGGACTTCAAGGCCAAGACCGCCATGCCGCGTCCGGAGATCCGCGGCATGGTCGCCCGCACCTACTTCTACATGAGCGATCGCTACGGCCTGCGGCTGTCCAAGCAGGACAGCCAGCTGTACACCGCCTGGACCAAGCAGTACCCGCCCGAGGCCTGGGAGCGCCAGCGCAATCAGCGCCTGGCCTGCATCATGGGCCATGGCAATCCCTACGTGGGCCAGACCAAGGCCTGCAAGTAGCGCGACTCAGGCAGCGGTTGGAATACCGCTGTGGAATCTCAGCTCGCTATCGCTTGAGGTGATCAGTTCCACCTCCAGGGCGCGAACCTCGGCGATCTTGGCGTCGACGTCATCGCGCTCGCCATAGAGATAGGCGAGCTTGAGATAGTCCTGGAAATGCCGGGCCTCGGAGGCCAGCAGGCCGCTGTAGAACTTGCCCAGCTCCGCGTCCAGATGGGGCGCCACCGCACCGAAGCGCTCGCAGGAGCGGCATTCGATGAAGGCACCGATCACCAGGCTGTCGGTCAGCTTCAGCGGCTCATGGTTGCGGCAGAGCTTGCGCAGGGCGCCGGCATAGCGCGCCGAGCTGACGTTGCGATGCTCGATGCCGCGGCGCTTCATGATCTGCAGCACCTGTTCGAAGTGGCGCAACTCTTCACGGGCGATGCGCGACATCTTCCAGGACAGTTCGGCGCGATTGGAATAGGTGAACAGATAGTGGAAGGCGGCGCCGGCGGCCTTCTTCTCGTTGTTGGCGTGGTCCTGCAGCAGCGTCGGCAGATCCTGCAGCGCGGCCTCGACCCAGGCATCCGGCGTACGGCAACCGAGGAATTCGTTCATCTCGGGCAAGGACATCAGCGTAATCCCGTGCAAAAGCCGCGTATTATAGAGAAAGGCGCGCGCCTGGGCAGCGCCGCTCGCCTGCTGACGCTCAGACGCGGCTGTCGACGCCTTCGAGCAGGAAGCGCGGGGCGATGTAACGGTCGTAGTGGGCTTCGGAGAGCAGGAAGAATTCCCGGTCGATGGCGTCGCGCAACTCGGCCAGCGGGCGCTCGCGAAATTCCGGCAGGAGGCGTACCCCATAGGCGTCCAGCTGCTGGATATGGCGCGCACCCCGGGCCAGCAACTGATAGGCCCAGCAATACTCGGACTGATCCGGCCGGAAACGGATGCTGCGCTGCTGCAACTGCTGGCGCAACAGCCCCGCATCGAAGACATCGACCTTGGCCGACACCACCTGCACCAGCAGCAGCTCCAGGCGCGCCCAGACGGCGCGACGCTCCTCTTCGCCGTAGAGATTCCAGTTCACCACCTCGTGGTGGAATCTCTTGCAACCACGGCAGACGTGGTCGCCGAACATCGTCGAGCACAGGCCGACGCAGGGCGTCTTGATGACAGGAGCGGGCATGGGCGGCAAGCCTTGGAGCAAAACGCCTAGTCTAGCCGGAAACGGCAACGACCGGCGCGGGTGGCCCGCGCCGGTCGTGCAGAACCTCAGGTCAAATCACACCGCGGTGACGCCGCGGCTCGGCAGCGGGCTGGCGCTGCGCCGGCTCAGGGCATAGAAGAACAGCCCGCCGAGGAAGCAGCCGGTGAACCAGGCGAAGTTGGCGATCGGCTTGAACCAGGGCACGAAGGTGAAGCACAACCCGATCAGCGCCGCGGCCACCAGCGCCTGGACCGCGACCCAGTTGACGCCACCGCTGTACCAGTAAGCGCCCTGCGGGGAATCGTCGAACAGGGCATCGACGTCGATCCGGCCCTTGCGCAGCAGGTAGTAGTCCACCAGCAGGATGCCGAACAGCGGGCCGATGCAGGCGGCCAGGACATCCAGGGTGTAGTGGATCACCTCAGGGTTGTTGAACAGGTTCCAGGGGGTGATGAAGATCGACGCCACGGCCGCGATCATGCCGCCGGCGCGCCAGCTGATCTTGCTCGGCGCCACGTTGGCGAAGTCGAAGGCCGGCGAGACGAAGTTGGCGACGATGTTGATGCCGATGGTGGCGGTCACGAAGGTGAAGGCGCCCAGCAGCACCGCGGTGGTGTTGTCGATACGGGCCACGGTGGCGATGGGGTCGTGGATCATCTCGCCGAATACCGGCAAGGTGCCGGAGACGATCACCACGGTGACCAGGGAGAAGGCCAGGAAGTTGATCGGCAGGCCCCAGAAATTGCCGCGCCGCACATCCTGCATGGAGCGGCAGTAGCGACTGAAGTCACCGAAATTAAGCGTGGGCCCGGAGAAGTAGGACACCACCAGGGCGATGGCGACGATCACCTGGCCAAAGGCCGCCCAGCCGGTCAGCTGCTTTTCCGCCAGGGTGAAGCTGATGTTGCTCCAGCCGGCGCGCCAGACGATCCAGGCGGCGAGCAGGAACATCACCGCATAGACGGCGGGACCGGCCCAGTCGATGAAGCGGCGGATGGACTCCATGCCCGCCCAGAAGACGCAGGCCTGCAGGAACCAGAGAGTGAGGAAGCCACCCCAGCCCAGGTAGGAAAGGCCCAGGAAGCTGCTGTCGCCATAGACCGCCAGCGCGGGAAAGAAGCGCAGCACCACGATGACCAGGGCGCTGGAGGCCAGGTAGGTCTGGATGCCGTACCAGGCGACCGCGATCAGGCCACGGATCACCGCCGGAATGTTCGCGCCGAAGACGCCGAAGGCCAGCCGGCAGATAACCGGATAGGGGACGCCGGCCTGCTGGCTGGGCCGGGCGACCAGGTTGGCGACCACCTGCACGATGCAGATCCCCACCAGCAGCGCGATCAGCACCTGCCAGCTGGCCAGCCCTAGGGCGAACAGGCTGGCGGCGAAGACATAGCCACCGACGCTGTGCACGTCGCTCATCCAGAAGGCAAAGATGTTGTACCAGCTCCATTTCTGCTCGACCGGGCCGAGGTCTTCGTTGTACAGGCGCGGGCTGTAGCCCGGGGGAATCTGCTGGTTCATGAATCGCCTCCTCCGTGGTGGCGAGCACCTGCATACGGCGCTCGCCTTGTTTTGTATACAATCCACCAGGCAGAGAACGTGCCAGCTACCGAAAAATGTCCTTAACCTCCTGGCTCGATAGAGAATTTTGAGGAAAAGAGGCTCTAACCCAGGCCTGCAGGCGTTACCGCAGATGCACTTCTCTGGGGCGTTTGGTGGCAGACAGGCGCTACCTTGGCGCACGGGGCGGAACGCATTCGCCCATCGTCGTCGCCCGAGACTTTGTATACAATTCAGGCAAATCGCCGGAGTCAGCCCATGAGTGCAGTACCCTCGCCGCTCGCCGTTGCCGCCTCGCCCCGGGACGAACGGATCTACCAGGACATTCTCGAAGCCATCGTCGAGCATCGGCTGACCCCGGGCACCCGGCTGCCGGAAGACACCCTGGCGGAAACCTTCGGCATCAGCCGCACCGGCATTCGCAAGGTGCTGCAGCGGCTGGCCCTGGAGCGGCTGGTGACCCTGCGCGCCAATCGCGGCGCCCAGGTCGCCCAGCCCAGCGCCAAGGAGGCCCAGGACATCCTCGCCGCGCGCCAACTGATCGAACCGGCGCTGATGCCGCTGGTGGCCGCCCGCGTCGACAGCGCCCAGCTCGCGCCCCTACGGCAACTGTGCCTCGAAGAGCACGAAGCGCAGCATGGCGGCCGCCACAGCCTGGCGATCCAGCTGTCCGCGCGCTTTCACGTCGAACTCGCCGCCCTGGCCGACAACCAGGTGCTGACCGAACAGGTCGCCCAACTGGCCAGTCGCTCTTCGCTGCTGATCGCCATCTATGGCTCGCGGCACAGCCTGGGCTGCGATTGCGGTCAGCACGAAGACCTGCTGGACCTGCTCGCCCGCGGCGACGGCACGGCCGCCAGCGAGTGGATGGCGCAGCACCTGCGCCTCATCCGCGAATCCCTCCGGATCGACCGGCCCACGGCCGCCGAGCCCGATTTCCGCAGCATCTTCAAACGCAGCTGAGGCTCCCATGCAGATTCAGGTCATCAATCCCAACACCAGCGCCAGCATGACCGCCAAGATCGGTCGCGCGGCCCAGGCCATTGCCCGACCGGGCACCACCATTCTCGCCAGCAATCCGGACGCCGGTCCGGTGTCCATCGAAAGTCACTACGACGAGGCCGTGGCCGCGGTCGGGGTGATCGAAGAGATGCGCAAGGGCGTCGAGGCCGGCTGCGCGGCCCACGTCATCGCCTGCTTTGGCGATCCGGGCCTGCTGGCCGCGCGGGAAATGGCCCAGGGGCCGGTACTGGGCATCGCCGAGGCCGGCTTTCACCTGGCCAGCCTGCTGGCCACCCGCTTCGCGGTGGTGACCACCCTCACCCGCACGCGCATCATCGCCGAGCACCTGCTGCAGCGTTACGGCTTCGCCGAGCTGTGCACCTCGGTGCGCTGCATCGACCTGCCGGTGCTGGCCCTGGAAGCCGCCGACGACAGCCTGATCGAACTGATCGCCGCCGAGGGCCGCCGCGCCCGTGACGAGGAAGGCGCCGGCGCCATCGTGCTCGGCTGTGGCGGCATGGCCGATCTGCGCGAGGCCCTGAGCGAAGCCATCGGCATTCCGGTGATCGAAGGCGTCAGCGCCGCGGTCAAGCTGGCCGAATCCCTGGTCGACTTGGGCCTGGGCACCAGCAAGCACGGTGACCTGGCCTACCCCATCGCCAAACCCTTCAGCGGACGCTTCGCGCACCTGGGCCGGTAGCAGCCTGCGGCCAAGGTATAATCAGCCTAAGCAGCGATGCGACAACGCGGCGCTTAACTTCGCTCGAGGCTTGGCGTAGAATTAGGCAGCCTTATAGGCGCAATGTCCGATACGAAGCTGTTTTCAAAGCGTCACGAGCAAAGTATCCGGCGATCCGGCAGCGGCGGCCTCATCAACCGCCCTGCTGCCGATCAGCTTTTCAGCAGCCGGCGTAAAACTTTGAAAACAGCTTCCAGCGGAATGCGTCCGGCGCGACGGCGGTCCTGCCCGCAGCCTCCCCCGTCTTACCCTGCCGGATACATTTCGGGGCGCCAGCCCCCGGACGCAATATTGGACCACTGATGAGGGTCAACCTGTGCTTGAAGCCTATCGTAAACACGTAGAAGAGCGTGCCGCCCAGGGCATCGTGCCCCAGCCGCTGAACGCCGAGCAAACGGCCGGTCTGGTCGAACTGCTGAAGAATCCCCCGGCCGGCGAAGAAGAATTCCTCGTCGACCTCGTTACCAACCGCGTGCCGCCGGGCGTCGACGAAGCCGCCTACGTCAAGGCCGGTTTCCTCTCCGCCATCGCCAAGGGCGAAGCCCAGTCCCCGCTGATCTCCAAGCAGCGCGCCACCGAGCTGCTGGGCACCATGCAGGGCGGCTACAACATCGCCACCCTGGTCGAGCTGCTGGACGACGCCGAACTGGGCGCCGTGGCCGCCGAACAACTCAAGCACACGCTGCTGATGTTCGACGCCTTCCACGACGTGGCCGAGAAGGCCAAGGCGGGCAATACCCACGCCAAGGCCGTCATGCAGTCCTGGGCCGAGGGCGAGTGGTACAAGAAGCGTCCGGAAATCGCCGAGAAGTACACCCTGACCGTGTTCAAGGTGCCGGGCGAAACCAACACCGACGACCTCTCTCCTGCGCCTGACGCCTGGTCGCGTCCGGACATCCCGCTGCACGCCCTGGCCATGCTGAAGATGGCTCGCGACGGCATCGTGCCCGAGCAGCAAGGCAGCATCGGTCCGCTGAAGCAGATCGAGGAAGTGCGTGCCAAGGGCTTCCCGGTCGCCTATGTCGGTGATGTGGTCGGTACCGGTTCGTCCCGTAAGTCCGCCACCAACTCGGTGCTGTGGTTCTTTGGCGACGACATCCCCTACGTGCCCAACAAGCGCGCCGGTGGTTTCTGCTTCGGCTCCAAGATCGCCCCGATCTTCTACAACACCATGGAAGACGCCGGCGCCCTGCCGATCGAATTCGACGTGTCGGAGCTGGAAATGGGCGACGTCATTGACGTCTATCCCAAGGCCGGCAAGGTCACCCGCCACGGCAGTGACGAGGTGCTCGCCACCTTCGAACTCAAGACCCCCGTGCTGTTGGACGAAGTCCGCGCCGGCGGCCGTATCCCGCTGATCGTCGGCCGCGGCCTGACCGAGAAGGCGCGTGCCGAACTGGGCATGGGTCCGACCGACCTGTTCAACAAGCCGGACCAGCCGGCCGAGAGCAGCAAGGGCTACACCCTGGCGCAGAAGATGGTCGGCAAGGCCTGCGGCGTCGAGGGCGTGCGCCCCGGCACCTACTGCGAACCGAAGATGACCACCGTCGGTTCCCAGGACACCACTGGCCCGATGACCCGCGACGAGCTGAAGGACCTGGCCTGCCTGGGCTTCTCGGCTGATCTGGTGATGCAGTCCTTCTGCCACACCGCGGCCTATCCCAAGCCCATCGACGTCAAGACCCACCACACCCTGCCGGATTTCATCCGCACCCGTGGCGGCGTCTCCCTGCGTCCGGGCGACGGCATCATCCACAGCTGGCTGAACCGCATGCTGCTGCCCGACACCGTCGGCACCGGTGGCGATTCCCACACCCGCTTCCCGATCGGCATCTCCTTCCCGGCCGGTTCCGGCCTGGTGGCCTTCGCCGCGGCCACCGGCGTCATGCCGCTGGACATGCCGGAGTCGGTCCTGGTGCGCTTCAAGGGCAAGATGCAGCCCGGGATCACCCTGCGTGACCTGGTGCATGCCATCCCCTACTACGCCATCCAGAAGGGCCTGCTGACCGTCGAGAAGAAGGGCAAGAAGAACATCTTCTCCGGCCGCATCCTCGAGATCGAAGGCCTGGAAGACCTGACCGTGGAGCAGGCGTTCGAGCTGTCCGATGCCTCCGCCGAGCGTTCCGCCGCCGGTTGCACCATCAAGCTGTCGCCCGAGTCGATCACCGAGTACCTGCAGTCCAACATCACCCTGCTGCGCTGGATGATCGAGGAAGGCTACGGTGACCCGCGCACCCTGGAGCGCCGCGCGCGCGCCATGGAAGCCTGGATCGCCAACCCGGAACTGCTCGCCGCCGATGCCGACGCTGAATACAGCGAAGTCATCGAGATCGACCTGTCCGAGGTCAACGAGCCGGTACTGTGCGCCCCGAACGATCCGGACGACGCCCGCCTGCTGTCCCAGGTGGCCGGCGACAAGATCGACGAGGTGTTCATCGGTTCCTGCATGACCAACATCGGCCACTTCCGCGCCGCCGGCAAGCTGCTGGACAAGGTCAAGGGTTCGATCCCGACCCGTCTGTGGCTGTCGCCGCCGACCAAGATGGACCAGCACCAGCTGACCGAGGAAGGCTACTACGGCATCTACGGCAAGGCCGGTGCGCGCATGGAAATGCCGGGCTGCTCGCTGTGCATGGGCAACCAGGCCCGCGTGGCCGCCAACGCCACCGTGGTCTCCACCTCCACCCGCAACTTCCCCAACCGCCTGGGCGACGGCGCCAACGTCTACCTGGCGTCGGCTGAGCTGGCAGCGGTGGCCTCGATCCTGGGCAAGCTGCCCACCGTCGAGGAGTACATGGAATACGCGAAGAGCATCGACAGCATGGCCGCGGACGTCTACCGCTACCTGAGCTTCGATCAGATCGCCGAATTCCGTGAAAGCGCGGAAAAGGCCCGCATCGCCGCCGTCGAAGTCTGACGTAGCGTTCGGTACTGAAAAACCGCCCCTCGGGGCGGTTTTTTTATGGGGATTTCGCCGTAGGGTCGACAACGCGAAGCTTGTCCACGTAGCCGTCGGGAGAGGCCTTGATGGCTGCCGGTGGAAAAGGCTGCGCCGTATTCCACGCTACGCGGGCAGCGGCATAGGCGCTGGTCTTAAGCGCCTGTTAACCCGGGTGCCGTTACCTTCGGCGCTCCAGCACGCCTCGGATACCTGCCATGAAACGTCTTGCGGTCATCACCCTGTCATTTTTCCTGCTTGCCCTCAGCCAGGCGAGTCTGGCGGCGGGTTGCATCAAGGGTGCCGTGGTCGGCGGGGTGGCCGGGCATGTCGCCGGTCACCATGCCATCGCCGGTGCGGTGGCCGGGTGCGTCATCGGCCACCACCTGGCGGCCAAGGCCAAGGAAGAGTCGCCGCATACTCATGGCTGAACGGCCGTCCGCCACCCACTACCGATTGCTGGGAGATCATCACTATGCCGCGCGCTCTGCTCGCCCTGCTGGTGTCTCTGGGTCTCTGGAGTGCCGCTGCCCTGGCCGCGGAGCCGATCGCTACCCGCTCCCTGGCGGCGGCCTATGGCGGGCGCCTGAAGATCGGCGCCGCCATCGAACCCGATCAGCTCGCGGGCCCCGACGGGGCGCTGCTGGCGCAGCAATTCGGCAGCCTGGTGGCCGAGAACGCCATGAAGCCCCTGCGCATCCATCCGCAGGAAGATCGCTATGTCTTCGGGCCGGCCGATGCCATCGTCGCCTTCGCCGAGCAGCACGGCCTGGCGGTGCGCGGCCATACCCTGCTCTGGGGCAGCCACACCCCGGACTGGTTCTGGCGGGGTGCCGACGGGCAGCCGGCCACCCGGGAGCAGGTTCTGCAGCGCCTGCGAGCGCATATCGCCACGGTGGTCGGCCACTACCGCGGGCGAGTCTATGCCTGGGACGTGGTCAACGAGGCCATAGACCCCAACCAGCCCAGTTGCCTGCGTGACGATCGCTGGCTGCAGGTGGTCGGTCCGGGCTATCTGGCCGAGGCCTTTCGCGCCGCCCATGCCGCCGATCCCCAGGCGCGCCTGTTCATCAACGAATTCAACACCCACGAGCCCGCCAAGCGCGACTGCCTGGCGCGGGTGGTCAAGGGCCTGCTGGCCGAGAGCGTGCCGGTGCAGGGCATCGGCCACCAGACCCATATCAGTATCTACTGGCCAGCGCTGGCGGCCATCGATCAGTCGCTCACCACCTTCGCCAAGCTGGGGATGGAAAACCAGATCACCGAGCTGGACATGAGTCTCTATCAGCACCACGACTACCACCCCGTACTCGGTCTGCCGCAGCGGCTGGACCTTCAGGCCGAACGCTATCGCGACTTCATGGCCATGGTCCTGAGGCACCCCGAGGTGAGCGCCGTGACCTGGTGGGGCGTGGCCGACGACCACAGCTATCTGAACAACCCGCCCGGCGTACCGGGAGACGACCAGCCGCTGCTGTTCGACCGCCACCAACGGCCGAAACCAGCCTACTGGGCCGTCCTGCATCAGGCGCCCCACCCGTAGCCTGGCGGCTGGCAGGCTCTGGCATGCGGCTTGTCCACGGAAGATTTGCACGAGGCAGCGAACCCCCGGAGCGCCGCCAGGTCAATTGTTACAGGACATTACTTCGCACCCACGAGAGGTCGCCACCATGAAGCTCCTGCCTACCCTTGCCCTGTCTGCTCTGCTGCTCGGCGCCAGCCAAGTTACCTTCGCCGCCGGTTGCGTCAAGGGCGCCGTGGTCGGCGGCGCCGCGGGTCATGTCGCCGGTGGTCACGGCGTCGCCGGTGCCGCCGCGGGCTGCGCCATCGGTCACCACGAGGCCAACAAGAAGGCCAAGGAAGAACAGCAGGCCGCGCCCAAGCAATAGTCGCAAGGCCCCGCCAGCACTGGCGGGCGGGGCCGATTTAACGCTTTCTTTACGCCCCGCCACCGCTCCCCGCCTCGCTTCTTTACACCCCTCCTCCCGACAATTTCTCCACGCGGCAACGGCCGTCTCTGGAGAACTCGCGATGACCCCCTGGAATCTTCTGGCCCTGCTCCTGGCACTGGGTCTGTTCGTCTATCTGCTGGCGGCGCTGTTGCGCGCCGGCCGGTCCTAGGGAGGCGGCATGGACAGCCAAGCCGCGTTCCTGATCCTGGCCTTCCTGGCCCTGACCTTTCTTCCCGCGCCCTTCCTCGGGCGCTACTTCTACCGCGCGCTGGAAGGCGAGCGGACCTGGCTGACCTTTGTCGGCGGGCCCCTGGAGCGCCTGACCCTCAAGGTGGTGGGCACCGATGGCCGTGGCCAGGACTGGCGCGCCTATGCCATTGCCCTGGTGCTGTTCAACCTGCTGGGGATCATCCTGCTGTTCGCCATCCTGCTGCTGCAGGGCGAACTGCCGCTCAATCCGCAGCACCTGCCCGGGCTCGAATGGACCCTGGCGCTGAACACCGCCATCAGCTTCGTCACCAACACCAACTGGCAGGCCTACAGCGGCGAAGCCTCGCTGAGCTACTTCAGCCAGATGGTCGGCCTGGGCGTGCAGAACTTCGTCAGCGCCGCGGTGGGCGTCGCCGTGCTGGCCGCGCTGGCCCGCGGCATCACCCGCCGCAGTGCCCAGGAGATCGGCAATTTCTGGGTCGATCTGTTTCGCGCCACCTTCTATGTGCTGCTGCCGCTGTGCGTGCCCCTGGCGCTGCTGCTGATCTGGCAGGGCGTGCCCCAGACCTTCGCCGCCTATGTCGATGCCACCACCCTGCAGGGCGCCAGCCAGACCCTGCCGCTGGGCCCGGCGGCCAGCCAGATCGCGATCAAGCAGCTGGGTACCAACGGCGGCGGCTTCTTTGGCGTCAACTCGGCGCACCCCTTCGAGAACCCCACGGCGCTGAGCGATCTGCTGGAGCTGTCGGCCATCCTGATGATTCCGGCCGCGCTGGTGTTCAGCTTTGGCCACTACGTCAAGGATCGGCGGCAGAGCTGGGCGATCTTCGCCGCCATGTTCGGCCTGCTGGTGGTCGGCGGCGCCGTGGCCATCGGTGCCCAGAATCACGCCAACCCCGCGCTGGCCGGTTTGTCGATCACCCAGGGGGCGTCCCTGGAAGGCCTGGAGACCCGCTTCGGCGGTACCGCCTCGGCGCTCTGGGCCACGGTGACCACGGCGGCATCGAACGGCTCGGTGAACGCCATGCATGACAGCCTGGCCCCCCTGACCGGCCTGATCGCCCTGTTCAACATGATGCTCGGCGAGGTGATCTTCGGCGGCGTCGGCGCCGGCCTCTACGGCATGTTGCTCAATGTGCTGATCGCCGTCTTCATCGCCGGCTTGATGGTGGGTCGTACCCCGGAATACCTGGGCAAGAAGCTGGAAGCCCCCGAGGTACGGCTGCTGGTGGCGACCCTGCTGGTCATGCCGCTGGGCGTACTGGTGCTGGGCGCCATCGCCGCCAGCGTTCCGGCCGGCGTGGCCGGGATCGGCGCGACGGGCCCCCATGGCTTCAGCCAGCTGCTCTATGCCTACACCTCGGCCACGGCCAACAACGGCTCGGCCTTTGGCGGCTTCAGCGCCAACACCCCCTTCCACAACCTGATGCTGAGCCTGGCCCTGCTGATCGGTCGCTTCGGCTACATCCTGCCGATCCTGGCCATCGCCGGCAGCCTGGCCGCCAAGCGACCCGTGCCGCTCGGCCCCAACAGCTTTCCCACCCACGGCCCGCTGTTCGTCACCCTGCTGGTGATCACCCTGCTGCTGGTGGGCGGCCTGACTTTCCTGCCGACGCTCGCCCTGGGGCCGATCGCCGACCATCTGCAACTGTTCGGAGTCCGCTGAAATGGATGCCCAGACCCACACCCTGCCCACTCCTACCCCTGGCACCCTGTGGCGCCAGGCGCTGCGGCAGGCCTTCGTCAAGCTCGACCCGCGCCAGCAGATCCGCTCGCCGGTGATGTTCGTGGTCGAGATCACCGCGCTGTTTTCCACCCTGCTGTGCCTGGCGCCGGACAATGGCGTGAACACCGGGGTGGCGGTGCAGATCACCCTCTGGCTGTGGTTCACCCTGCTGTTCGCCAACTTCGCCGAAGCCCTCGCCGAGGGACGTGGCAAGGCCCGCGCCGACAGCCTCAAGGGCATCGGCCAGAATCTCGCCGCCCGCCTGGAGGAAAACGGCGAGCACCGGATGGTGCCGGCCAGCTCGCTGCGCAAGGGCCAGATCGTGCGGGTGGAAGCCGGCGAACTGATCCCCGGTGACGGCGAGATCATCGAAGGCGTGGCCGCGGTCAACGAGGCGGCCATTACCGGGGAATCGGCACCGGTGATCCGCGAATCCGGTGGCGATCGCTCGGCAGTCACCGGCAACACCCGCGTGGTGTCGGACTGGATCCGGGTGCGCATCACCGCCAACCCCGGCGAGTCGACCCTGGACCGCATGATCGCCCTGGTGGAAGGCGCCAAGCGGCAGAAGACCCCCAACGAGGTCGCCCTGGACATCCTGCTGATCGGCCTGACGCTGATCTTCCTGCTGGTGGTGGTGACCCTGCAGCCTTTCGCTGCCCTGGCCGGTGGTGAGTTGCCGCTGCTGTTCCTGGTGGCGCTGCTGGTGACCTTGATCCCCACCACCATCGGCGGCCTGCTCTCGGCCATCGGTATCGCCGGGATGGATCGCCTGGTCCGACTGAACGTGATCGCCACCTCGGGGCGCGCCGTGGAAGCCGCCGGTGACGTCCATACCCTGCTGCTGGACAAGACCGGCACCATCACCTTCGGCAACCGCCGTTGCAGCGCCCTGTACGCTACCCCCGGCATCACGCCCAAGGGCTTGGCCGAGGGTGCGCTCTACGCCTCGCTGGCCGACGAGACCCCGGAAGGCCGCTCGATAGTGGAGTACCTGCGCAACCTGCACCCGCTGGAAGAGCCGCCGCGCGCCCAGGTTATCCCCATTCCCTTCAGCGCCGAGACGCGCCTGTCGGGCATCGACTGGCAGGGCCGCGAGTATCGCAAGGGTGCGGTGGACGCCGTGCTGATGTTTCTCGGCCAGACCCGCGCCGACCTGCCGGAGGTATTGGCCCGGGAGATCGAGACCATCGCCAAGAGTGGCGGCACCCCGCTGCTGGTCTGCGGCGAAGGCCGGCTGCTGGGCGCCATCCACCTCAAGGACGTGGTCAAGCCGGGCATCCGCGAGCGCTTCGCCGAGCTGCGTACCCTGGGCATCCGCACCGTGATGGTGACCGGCGACAACCCCCTGACCGCCACCGCCATCGCCGCCGAGGCCGGGGTGGACGACGTCATCGCCGAAGCCACGCCGGAAAAGAAGCTGGAGCGCATCCGCAGCGAACAGGCCGAGGGCAAGCTGGTGGCCATGTGCGGTGACGGCGCCAACGACGCCCCGGCGCTGGCCCAGGCCGATGTCGGCATGGCGATGAACGACGGCACCCAGGCCGCCCGCGAGGCCGCCAACCTGGTGGACCTGGATTCGGACCCCACCAAGCTGCTCGACGTGGTGCAGGTGGGCAAGGAACTGCTGGTGACCCGCGGCGCCCTGACCACCTTTTCGGTGGCCAATGACGTGGCCAAGTACTTCGCCATCCTGCCCGCGCTGTTCGCCGGCATCTATCCGCAGCTGAACGTGCTCAACGTAATGCACCTGGCCAGTCCGCAGAGCGCCATCCTGTCGGCCATCGTGTTCAACGCCCTGATCATCGTCGCGCTGATTCCCCTGGCGCTGCGCGGAGTGCGGGTCAAGGCCGCCAGCGCCGCCGCCCTGTTGCGCCGCAACCTGCTGATCTATGGGCTGGGCGGCATCGTCGTGCCCTTCGTCGGCATCAAAGCTATCGACCTGGCGCTCGGCGCCCTGGGTCTGGTCTGAGGAGACCGCCATGCTCATGCAATTGCGTTCCGCCGTGCTGATGCTCCTGTTGCTCAGCGCCCTGACCGGGGGCGCCTACCCCCTGCTGGTGACGGTGCTCGGCCAGGTGCTGTTCGCCGACCAGGCCGGCGGCAGCCTGATCCAGCGCGCCGACGGCAGCGTGGTCGGCTCACGCCTGATCGCGCAGAAATTCAGCGGCCCCGAGTGGTTCCAGCCGCGCCCCTCGGCTGGCGACTACGCCACCGTCTCCAGCAGCGCCAGCAACCTCGCGCAGTCGGCACCGGCGCTGCGCGAGCGGATCGAGAAGGCACTGCCCGAGGTCCAGGTGACCGGCCAGGGCCCGGTGCCCCAGGAACTGGTGACCACCTCCGCCAGCGGCCTCGACCCGGACCTCACCCCGGCCGGCGCCCGCTATCAGATCGCCCGGGTCGCGGCCGCGCGCGGCCTGGCCCCGGAACGCCTGCAAGCCCTGGTGAACGAACAGACGCGCACCTCGCGCTTCGGTCCGGCAACGGTTAATGTCCTGCTCCTCAACCTGGCCCTGGCAGACCTGAGCAAATGACCGACAGCACCGGGCGCGCCGAAGCGCTGCTCGCCGAACACCGCGAAGGCCGTGGCCGCCTCAAGGTCTTCCTGGGGGCGGCGCCCGGCGTGGGCAAGACCTACGCCATGCTGCAGGCGGCCCAGACCGCCCTGCGCCAGGGCCGCCGGGTGCGCGCCGGGATCGTCGAGACCCATGGGCGGCGGGAGACCGCCGCCCTCCTCGCCGGCCTGCCGCAGCAACCCCTGCGGCGGGTCGAGCACCGCGGCCTCAAGCTCACTGAACTGGATCTGGAAGGCCTGCTGGCGGACCCGCCGGAACTGGTGCTGGTCGACGAACTGGCCCACAGCAACGCCCCCGGTAGTCGCCATGCCAAGCGCTGGCAGGACGTCGAAGATCTGCTCGCCGCCGGCCTCAACGTCTACACCACGGTCAATGTCCAGCACCTGGAAAGCCTCAATGACGAGGTGCGCGACATCACCGGCGTCCAGGTGCGCGAGACCGTGCCGGACCAGGTACTGCTCGACGCCGATGACCTGGTGCTCATCGACCTGCCACCCCGGGAATTGCTGGAGCGCCTGCGCGAGGGCAAGGTCTATGTGCCCGAGCAGGCGCGCGCGGCCATCGATGCCTTTTTCAGCCAGACCAATCTCACCGCCCTGCGCGAGCTGGCCATGCGCACCGCCGCCGCCCAGGTGGATTCGGCGCTCGCTCTGAGATACCGCCAGCAGGGCCAGGCCGCCCCGCCGCTACTGGGTCGCCTGATCGTCGGCGCCGGCACCGCACCTTCGGCGGAGCGCCTGGTGCGCCATGCCAGTCGCCTCGCCGACCAGCGCCACCTGCCCTGGACCCTGGTCCACGTCGACACCGGCCAGCCGCTGGACGACGCCGCCCGCGCCAACCTCCAGGCCAGCCAGCGCCTGGCCGAACGCCTGGGCGGCGAGGTGCTGACCCTGCGCGACAGCGATCCGGCCCGCGCCCTGGTCCGCCATGCGCGCGACCAGCGCGCCAGCGTGCTGCTGATCGGCCGCGGCCGGCCGCGCGGCTTCAGCTTGCGGCGCCGTCTGGCGAGTCGCCTGCTGCGCCTGGCCCAGGGGCTGGAGATCGCCATCCTCGATCTGGATCGCGACGCCCCGCCGGCCGCCCGCCCGCGCCGAGCCATCAAGCCCGGCCCCTATGGCGCCGCCGTCCTGGCGACCGCTGTGGCCGCGGCCATCGCCGAAGGCCTGTCCGGACTGCTGGAACTGCCCAATATCTCGCTGATCTTTCTGGCCGCCGTCCTGCTGGTGGCGGTCCGCAGCAGTCGCGGTCCGGCGCTGTTCTGCGCCCTGCTGGGCTTTCTTGCCTACGATTTCCTGTTCATCCCGCCGGCCTTCTCGCTGACCATCAACCGCGAGCAGGACGTCCTCACCCTGGCCTTCTTTCTGCTGATGGCCCTGCTCACCGGCGACCTGGCCGCCCGTCAGCGGCGCCAGCTACAGGCGCTACGCCGGACCCAGCGCGAGACCCTGGCGCTGCTGGACTTCACCCGCCAGCTGAGCGCTGCCAGCGATCGTCAGGCGGTGGCGAGCGTCACCCTCAAGCAATTGGGCGACGCTACTCGCCACGTCTGCCTGCTGTTGCCGGAAAAGGCGGGGCAGCTGGTGAGCCAACCGGGCGATCTGCACCTGGCCGACAACGAACGCATCGCCGCCGAATGGGCCTGGAAGCAGGAAAAGCCGGCGGGTCGCGGCACCGATACCCTGCCCTCCGGCGGCTGGTGGTGGTGGCCGCTGCTGGGCGAGGGTGGCAGCCTGGCCGTGCTGGGCATACGGCGTGACGACGGCCAGCCGCTGGATCACGCCGAGCGCCGCCAGCTGGCCAGCCTGGCGCAACCGCTGGCTCAGGCCCTGGCCCGGGTGCGCCTCAGCGAGGATCTCGAGGCCGCGCGCCTGCACGGCGAGACCGAACAGCTGCGCAGCGCCCTGCTCGCCTCGGTGTCCCACGACCTGCGCACGCCCCTGACGGTGATGCGCGGCTCCATCGATGCGCTGGCGACCCTGGGCGAAGCCATACCCGCCAGCGATCGCCAGGAGTTGCTGGACGCCACCTGCCAGGAGGCCGAACGCCTCGATCGCTATATCCAGAATCTGCTGGACATGACCCGCCTCGGCCACGGCAGCCTGCAGCTGGCGCGGGACTGGGTCGACCCCGGCGACATCCTCGCCAGTGCCCTGCAACGCCTGCAGCCGCTGCTGACGGGATTGCGGGTAGCCACCCGGATCGAGCCGGGTCTGCCGCTGCTCTGGGTTCATCCGGCGCTGATCGAACAGGCGCTCGTCAATGTACTGGAGAACGCCATCCGCTTCTCCGCACCCGGCGGGCGGCTGGAGATCAGCCTGCTGCGCCAGGGCAATGAACTGCAGCTGGCCGTGGCCGACGAAGGCCCGGGCATTCCGCCCGAGGATCGCACGCGGATCTTCGACATGTTCTATACCGCGGCGCGCGGCGATCGCGGTGGCCAGGGTACCGGTCTGGGTCTGGCGATCTGCCAGGGCATGGTTGGCGCCCATGGCGGACGGGTCAGCGTGGAAGACGGCCTGGACGGTCGCGGCACCACGATGCGCATGCACCTGCCGCTGCCCGCTCCTCCGGCGGCATAAGACTGGCTCATGCGGCAGCCGCAGCGGCTATGATGACGCCCTCTCGTGTGGAACCCGTTCAGATGCCCGCTCACGTCCTCGTCATCGACGATGAACCCCAGATCCGCAAATTCCTGCGCATCAGTCTCGCGGCCCAGGGCTACCAGGTCAGCGAAGCCGCCACCGGCACCGAAGGCCTGGCCCAGGCGGCGTTGGGCCAGCCGGACCTGGTGATTCTCGACCTGGGTCTGCCCGATCGCGACGGCCAGGAGGTGCTGGTCGAATTGCGCGAATGGTCCGCGGTGCCGGTGCTGGTGCTGTCGGTGCGGGCGGACGAGCGCGAGAAGGTCCGCGCCCTGGATGCCGGCGCCAACGACTACGTGACCAAGCCCTTCGGTATCCAGGAATTCCTGGCGCGCAGTCGCGCCCTGTTGCGCCAGACCTCGGCCACGGCGAGCCAGCAGGTGGCGGCGCTGGAGGTTGGCGATCTTAAAGTGGATTTCGCCTATCGCCGGGTCACACTGGGCGGCAGCGAAGTGGCCCTGACGCGCAAGGAATACGCCGTGCTGGCCGCCCTCGCCCAACATCCGGGACGGGTGGTGACCCAGCGGCAATTGCTGATCGATATCTGGGGCCCGACCCATGCGCAGGACAGTCATTATCTGCGCATCGTGATTGGCCATCTCCGACAGAAGTTCGGGGACGATCCGGTAGCACCGCGCTATATCGTCACGGAGCCCGGCGTGGGTTATCGCCTGCGCGCCGAAGGTTAGCCTTGCTGGGCTGAATGCCGCTTATCCAGTGCGGAAACAAGCCGCCTTCGCCGTTATCCCCGCACCCTAGACCCTCTGCATAAGTCTGAATGGCACTGGCCTTTCTTATGAGCCTAGAGGCGACTAAAAGATATGATGAATGCGGGGGTGATTGCAGCTAGAGCAGCTGCCTGGAACATATTCGTCCCTGGTAAGGACTTGAAGAGGGCGGAAGTGCGCGAGGTGAAGAGGCTGCAGCGGTGGGAAAAGATTCCAGTCGGTAGACTCGCCTTGCACGACTACCGACTGCAATCCCGTCGAGACGTTACTGCAACCAGCCTTCCACGGTATCGGCGCCGTGTTCGGCTTTCCAAGCCTTGAGCAACTTGTGGTTGCCGCCCTTGGTTTCGATGATTTCGCCGGTCTTGGGATGCTGATAACGCTTGGTGCTGCGCGGACGACGCTTGCCTGCCGGCTTTTCCGGATGCGGCGTCTGCGCCTTGTGCTTGGGGGCAGCGTTGGGATCCAGGATGCCGATGATATCGCCCAGGTTCATGTGGTATTCATCCATCAGGGCATGGAGCTTACTTTCGAATTCGATTTCTTTTTGCAGGGAACTGTCCTGCTTGAGATCTTCGAGCAGCTGCAATTGGGCGCGAAGTTGCTCTTCGGCGGCACGGAATTCGGCGAGACGGGACATGGGCACTCCTGAGGGCTATTTGAAAAAGCGGGTGGAAACTTCGCCCGCGGGCGAAAGTTGCACGCGACAATAAAGGATTGATGCCCCGGATGCCAGCGACAAGTAATCCTTTTGAAAAAATAGAGGCCACTTCTTGTGTCTGCAAGTTTGAATATTAAGAAAACCTTAAGCCAGGCCGGCGGATTGGCGCCAACAAGGTCTTGCGAGGCCTCTTCGCAAGTTACCCGGTAGTAACCGAAGCCATCAAAGAACAGCCAGCCAAGTAAGAACGCTCAACTAAACTGCATAATCATGCAGAAGTTGGCAAAACTTCCGGGCTTGGACCTGGCTAGACGCTCTGGCATGCGCCTCAGGCCGAGGCGTCCAGGTCTGGCTGGGCTTCGGGCAGGGGCTGCCAGTTGAAGGTCTGGGCTATTACCCGGCGGTATTCGGTATCTATGGCCACGGGCGTGCGCCGGATATAGTCCCGCGCATGGGCCTGCCGCTCGTGATCGAGGGTGCGCAGATAGTGGAGCGCTTCCGCCGCCGTGGGCATGCGCTGGTTCAGACCACCACTGCGCGGCGGCAAGGCCGTCCAGACCACGGCGTCGACGCCCTGCTCCGCGGCCCAGGCGGCGATGCGCGGCTGAAAGGGCGAATGCGGACCACTCGGCCAGCTGCCGATGCATTCGGGCTGCTCTCTTGGCACCCCCTCGCGCTCACGCAGGGCGTCGCGCGCTTCTTCCAGGGTGTCGATCGCCAGATAGGCCCAGAGCACCTGAACCTCGGCCACACCGTCACAGATGACCGTGGCCAACTCGCCGCTGTCACCTTCCCGGGCGAATTCGATGGGCAACCTGGGGCCGTCGTCGAACCAGTCCGAGGCGACCGGCAATTCCGCCGCCTTCCAGATCAACGACCCCCAACCCAGACAGGCGATCTTCATGGCCACTCCTACGCATCGACGTTAGGCCATTGGAGACTAACGAAGCGTCGGGGGTTTCCTGGCGGCAAGACTTGGCGACAAAGGTGCAGGACGAAAAAAAGCGGCCTCGAGGGCCGCTTCTTTCGTTACCCGCAAGCCAGAGCTCGCGGGTGGTAGGTGGCGCAGCGGACGGGACTCGAACCCGCGACCCCCGGCGTGACAGGCCGGTATTCTAACCGACTGAACTACCGCTGCGCATGGAAGCCTTGCGGCATCCTGCTGGCACTTGCCGAGAACCTGTTCAGCGGGGTTCTCTGCACCAGCGGCCGCTAAGATACTGATTTATCAGGGAAGAAACAACAGGCGTAGCGAAAATATTTCTCGCCGTGCACAGCCGGCGGCGTCCCCCGTCTCGTTCAGGCCGCGGCGCCAGCGGCCTGCTGCCTGAGCAGGCCGAGAAAGCCTTCCAGGGCCGCGCTGGGTACCTGCCCCGTGCGCAGCAGGATACCGAAGGGCGTCAGGGGTTCGGTGATCTCCAGGTCGAGCGAGACCATCAGCCCGGTACGCAGGTGATCGCGCACCACCGCCTCGGTCAGCACCAGGATGGCGTCGGTGATCTGTACCAGCTGCAGCATGGCGAACACCGAGCCGCATTCGATGACGTCCGCGGGAGGTGGCAACTGGCGCCGGGCGAAGGCGGCCTCCAGCGCCACCCGGGCCGGACTGGCTTCGGGCTGCAGGATCCACGGCCACTCGGCCACCAGTTCGGCCAGATCGGGCGCGGCGCGCCCGGCCAGCGGATGCCCGGTGCGCACCACCACCGCCAGGTGCTCGTTGCCCAGGGGCTCGAAGGTGAAGCGACCGAGATCGGCCGGCTGGGTGAAACGGGCGATGGCCACATCGATCCGCTCCTGCTCCAGCAGCTCGGTGAGCTGGTCGCTGGTGTCGCCGAGGATGCGTAGCTGCAGGCCCGGCTGGCGCGCCTTGCTCTCGGCGATGGCCCGCACCACCAGATCGGGCAAGGCGCCCATGATGGCGCCCACCGCCAGATGCCCATAGCCACCGGAGCGCCGCGCATCGAGGTCTTCGGCGCAGCGATCCAGGCCATTGAGGGCGCGACGGGCGAACTCTAGGATCTCTGCCCCCAGCGCCGTGGGCTTCAGGCCGCGCGCCTGGCGTTCGAACAGCGCGCAGCCAAAGGCTTCCTCGACGTCCTGCAGCATCCGCGTGGTGGCTGGCTGGGACATGTGCAGGGCTTCCGCGGCGCGGTGCAGATTGCGGGTACCGGCCAGGGTCACCAGCATCAGCAGGTGCTTGTAGCGCAGGCGACTGAACAGCGCGCGGGCATGAGGAGAAGCGTTCATTGGCGGCGTCCTGATGGGGCGAGCGGCGGCGGGTCCTGCAGGGCGGGAAGGCTCTGGCCAAGCCCCGCGCGCGAATCGATACCTTAAGGGTATCGGTCCTAAACAAAAAGCGATTATCCAGGCATTGCAACTGCGACTACCTTGAGCCGTGGCCAAATCACAACAACAAGAGAGATCGCCATGCACACCACCCTGTCACCGGGGCTGGTCGCCAAGGTCACCCGGCGCCTGCTGCCCTTCCTGCTGCTGATGTACGTCATGGCCTTTCTCGATCGGGCCAACGTGGGTTTCGCCAAGGTCGCCTTCCAGGCCGACACCGGCATCTCCGACGCGGCCTTCGCCTTTGGCGCCGGGGTCTTCTTCGTCGGCTACGCCTTTCTCGAGATTCCCAGCAACCTGATCATGCACCGCGTCGGCGCCCGGCTGTGGATGTGCCGGATCATGGTCAGCTGGGGGCTGATCTCCGCCGCCATGATGTTCGCCCACACGGCGACGGCCTTCTATGTGCTGCGCTTCTTGCTCGGGGTAGCCGAAGCCGGCTTCTTCCCGGGCGTCATCCTCTACCTCACCTACTGGTTCCCCTCGCGCTACCGCGCCCGGGCCCTGGGTTTCTTCTACTTCGGCGCGCCCCTGGCCTTCATCTTCGGCAGTCCGCTGTCGGGCCTGCTGCTGGAATTCGACGGCTTCGGCGGTCTGCACGGCTGGCAATGGATGTTCCTGGTCGAAGGGCTACTGGCCAGCCTGGTGGGTGTCTGGGCCTGGTTCTACCTGGACAATCGGCCGCGCGATGCCCGTTGGCTGAGTGCGGAAGAAAAGCAGACGTTGCAGCAGGCGCTGGACGCCGAGGACGCCGCCAAGCCGCACCATGGCGGGCTGCTGCGCCTGCTCGGTCAGCCGCGCATCCTGCTGCTGTGCAGCATCTACCTGCTGATCCAGGCCAGCGTCTATGGCGTGGTCTTCTATCTGCCGACCCAGGTGGCCGGGCTACTCGGGCAGAAGGTCGGGCTGCTGGTCGGCCTGGTCTCGGCGATTCCCTGGATCTGCGCCCTGCTCGCCGCCTGGCTGATCCCCAGCTGGTCGGATCGCACCGGCGAACGCCGGCGCACCGCCGCCGCCACCCTGGCCATCTCCGGTCTGGGCATCGCCGCCTCGGTGACCTTCTCGCCGCTCTATGCCCTGATCGCCCTGTGCTTCGCCGCCGCCGGCTTCATCGCCGTGCAGCCGCTGTTCTGGACCTTTCCGTCCGACCAGTTGCGCGGTAGCGCCGCCGCGGGCGGCATCGCCCTGATCAATACCTGCGGCGCCATCGGCGGCTTCATCGCGCCCCTGGCCAAGCGCTGGGCCGAGGTGACCTTCGCCCACCCCGGCGCCGGCCTCTATCTGCTCGCCGGCACCACCCTGGTCGCCGCCGCCCTGATCCTCGGCCTGCGCCGCCGCGACCAGGCCGATCCCCAACCTCAGCTCACGCCCAGTCATTAAGGGAGCCTCGCCATGACCCTACCCACCATCAAGCAGGTGCGCGCCTACACCCTTCGCGGCGGCGGCGCCGACTACCACGACCAGGGCGACGGCCACTGGATCGACGACCACATCGCCACGCCCATGGCCAAGTACCCGGAATACCGCCAGAGCCGGCGCAGTTTCGGCATCAATGTGCTGGGCACCCTGGTGGTGGAAGTCGAGGCCAGCGACGGCACCGTGGGCTTCGCCGTCACCACCGGCGGCGAGCTGGGCGCCTTCATCGTCGAGCGGCATCTGGCGCGCTTCCTGGAGGGTGCCAAGGTCACCGACCTGGAAAAGATCTGGGACCAGATGTACCTCTCCACCCTCTACTACGGTCGCAAGGGCATCGTGCTCAACACCATCTCCGGGGTGGATCTCGCGCTCTGGGATCTGCTCGGCAAGCTGCGCCAGGAGCCGGTGCACCAGTTGCTCGGCGGCGCGGTACGTGACGAACTGCAGTTCTATGCCACCGGCGCCCGGCCGGACCTGGCCAAGGAGATGGGCTTCATCGGCGGCAAGTTGCCGCTGCAGCATGGCCCGGCCGAGGGCGAGGAAGGCTTGCGCAAGAACCTGGAGGCCCTGGCGACCATGCGCGAACGGGTCGGCGACGACTTCTGGCTGATGCTCGACTGCTGGATGAGCCTGGACCTCAACTACGCCACCCGCCTGGCCCAGGGCGCCCAGCAATTCGGTCTCAAGTGGATCGAGGAGGCGCTGCCACCGGACGACTACTGGGGCTATGCCGAACTCAAACGCAACGTGCCGAAGGGCATGCTGGTCACCACCGGCGAGCACGAAGCCACCCGCTGGGGTTTCCGCCTGCTGCTGGAGATGGGTTGCTGCGACATCCTCCAGCCCGACGTCGGCTGGTGCGGCGGCCTCACCGAGCTGATCCGCATCTCGGCCCTGGCCGATGCCCACAACGCCCTGGTGGTTCCCCATGGCTCCTCGGTCTACAGCTACCACTTCGTCATCACCCGCACCAACAGTCCCTTCGCCGAGTTCCTGATGATGGCGCCCAAGGCCGACGAGGTGGTGCCCATGTTCCATCCGCAGTTGCTCGACGAACCCGTCCCGGTGCGCGGCCGCATGCGCGCCTCGGCGCTGAATCGGCCCGGCTTCGGCGTGCGCCTCAATCCGGAGTGCGCCCTGGAACGTCCCTATCGCCACTGAGGCCTTGCCCAGGAGGGCTGGATGAAAGCGACCCAAGACACCCTGGCGACGCCCCTGCCGGATGCGCGCCCCGCGGCGACGCCGCTGCCACCCAAGAGCGCCCGGCTCAAGCGGGTCCAGGTGATCGCCCTGGCGCTATTGGTGCTGGCCGGCTTCGTCAACTACCTGGACCGCAGCACCCTGGCCATCGCCAACCAGACCATCAGCGGCGAACTGGGCTTCACGCCGACCGAGATGGGCCTGCTGCTGTCGGCCTTCGCCTGGGCCTATGCCTTCGCCCAGCTGCCCATCGGCGGCCTGCTGGATCGCTTCGGCGCGCGCCTGACCCTGGGCCTGGGCATCTGCCTCTGGTCCATCGCCCAGGGCGTGCTCGGGCTGCTCAGCAGCCTGCACCTGATGATCCTCGCCCGCGTCGGCCTGGGCATCGGCGAGGCGCCGCAATTCCCGGCCGGCGCCAAGGTGGTCAGCGAGTGGTTCAACGTGCGCGAGCGCGGCCTGCCCTCCGGCATCTTCAACCTCTCCTCCTCGCTGGGACCGGCGATCTCCCAGCCGATCCTCACCGCCCTGCTGCTATGGCTGGGCTGGCGGCAGATGTTTATCGCCATGGGCGTGCTGGGCGTCCTGGTGGCGGCGCTCTGGTACCTGAGCTATCGCGACCGGGTCCAGGTGGCGCTGGACGCCGCCGAGCGGGCGTACCTGGACGCCGGGCTGCCACCCCAGGACGCCGGCCAGCGACTGACCTTCGCCGACTGGCTGGGGCTGTTCCGCCGCCGCCTGACCTGGGGCGTGGTGATCGGCTACGTGGGCATCATCTACATGCTGTCGCTGTTCCTGACCTGGCTGCCGGCCTACCTGGAGCGGGTCCATCACCTGTCCCTGTCCCAGGCCGGCTGGGTCGCCAGCCTGCCGTTCCTGGCCGGCGCCTGTGGCGTGATCGGCGGCGGCCTGCTGGTGGATCGCCTGACCCGCAGCGGGCGCAGCCTGGCCTTCAGCCGCAAGCTGCCGATCTGCGGCGGTCTGGCCGCAGCCGGGCTGTTCGCCCTGTGCAGCGCCGGGGTGACCGGCATCGGCAGCGTCATCCTCTGTTTCAGCATGGCGCTGTTCAGCCTCAACGTGGCGGTGGCCGGCACCTGGTCGCTGGTCAGCGTCGCCGTGCCCTCGCATCAGGTCGCCTCGCTGGCCAGCATCCAGAATTTCGGCGGCTACTTCGGCGGCGCCTTCGCCCCGGTCATCACCGGCATGATCGTCCAGCAGACCGGCTCCTTCGGCCTCGCCCTCGGCATCGCCGCCGCGGTCGCGGTGGCCGGCGCCCTGAGCTACGGCCTGCTGGTGCGCCTGCCCGATACCCCTTCCTGATTCCCCTGGAGACCACCGTCATGGACCTGCCACGCAATCCCTTCAAGGCCCGCCTCACGGGCAGCGATACCCTCTATGGCCTCTGGGCCGGCTTCGCCACCGGCTATGCCGCCGAGATCGCCGCCAGCACCGGCTACGATTGGCTGCTGATCGACGGCGAGCACGCGCCCAACACGGTGCCGAGCATCCTCGCCCAGTTGCAGGCGGTGGCGCCCTACCCCACGGCGCCGGTGGTGCGCTGCGTGACCGGCGATGCGGTGCTGATCAAGCAATTGCTGGACATCGGCGTGCAGACGCTGATGGTGCCCATGGTGGAGACCGCCGACCAGGCCCGCGCCCTGGTGCGGGCCATGCGCTATCCCCCGCATGGCATCCGCGGCGTCGGCGGCGGCCTGGCCCGCGCCACCCGCTGGGACGCGGTGCCCGACTACCTGCACAACGCCCATCGCGAGCTGTGCCTGATCGTCCAGGTGGAATCGCGACTGGGTAGCGACAACGTCGCCGAAATCGCCGCGGTGGACGGGGTGGACGCCGTCTTCGTCGGTCCGGCCGATCTCTCCAGCGGCCTCGGCCATGCCGGCAATCCGGGCCATCCCGAGGTGCAGGCGCGCATCCGCGCCGCCATCGACGCCACCCGCGCCGCCGGCAAGGTGGCCGGGATCCTGGCGCCCCAGGAAGACGATGCCCGGCGTTATCGCGACTGGGGTTGCCAGTTCGTCGCCGTCGGCATCGACATCAGCCTGTTCCGCCAGGCAGCGCTGGCCAACCTGGCCCGCTATCGCCCCCTCGACGCGCCCCAGGCGCCCTCTCGCACCTACTGACCCGGAGTCCGCCATGGCCGATCTGCCCCTTTACCAGAACTACATCGATGGCCGTTTCCTGCCGGCCGCCGAGGACTTTCTCGTCCACAACCCGGCCACCGGCGAGGCCCTGGCCCGGGTGCCGGCCTCCAGCCGAGACGACGTCGACCAGGCCATCGCCGCCGCCCGCCGCGCGCAAAAGGCCTGGGCCCGCAAACCGGCGATCGAGCGGGCCGGCCATCTCAGGCGCATCGCCGCCAAGCTGCGCGAGCAGGCACCGCGACTGGCCCAAACGATTGTCGCCGAACAGGGCAAGATCCACGGTCTGGCCGAGGTGGAGGTCAATTTCACCGCCGACTACCTCGACTACATGGCCGAGTGGGCGCGGCGCATCGAAGGCGAGATCATCACCAGCGACAGACCCGACGAGCAGATCTTTCTGCTGCGCAAGCCACTGGGCGTGGTGGCCGGCATCCTGCCCTGGAACTTCCCCTTCTTCCTGATCGCCCGCAAGCTGGCGCCGGCGCTGCTCACCGGCAACACCATCGTCATCAAGCCCAGCGAAGAAACCCCGATCAATGCCCATGAATTCGCCCGCCTGGTGGCCGAGACGGATCTGCCGCCCGGGGTGTTCAACCTGGTCAGCGGCGCCGGTTCCGTGGGGGGCCAGCTTAGCGCCCACGCCGGCATCGACATGGTCAGCTTTACCGGCAGCGTCGCCACCGGCTCGCGGATCATGGCCGCTGCCGCACCGAATTTGACCAAGCTGAACCTGGAGCTGGGCGGCAAGGCGCCGGCCATCGTCCTGGCCGATGCCGACCTGGACCTGGCGGTCCGCGCCATCCGCGACTCGCGCATCATCAACACCGGGCAGGTATGCAACTGCGCCGAACGGGTCTATGTGGAGCGCGCGGTGGCCGAGGACTTCATCGAGCGCATCGGCCGCGCCATGGCCGCCACCCGCTATGGCGACCCCCAGGCCGACACCAATGTGGAGATGGGACCGCTGATCAACGCCGCCGGTCTGGACAAGGTGGCGGCCAAGGTCGACGTCGCCCTCGGCCAGGGCGCCCGCCTGGTCACCGGTGGCCGTCGTGCCGACCTGGGTCGCGGCTTTCACTTCCAGCCCACGGTGCTGGCGGACTGTCGCGCGGACATGCCGATCATGCGCGAAGAGATCTTTGGCCCCGTGCTGCCGATCCAAATAGTCGATGATCTCGACGAAGCCATCGCCCTGGCCAACGACTGCGAATACGGCCTCACCTCCTCCGTCTATACCCGCAGCCTGGGCAAGGCCATGCACGCCATGCGCGAGATCGACTTTGGCGAGACCTACATCAATCGGGAGAACTTCGAAGCCATGCAGGGCTACCACGCCGGGGTGCGCAAGTCCGGCATGGGCGGCGCCGACGGCAAGCACGGCCTCTATGAGTACACCCACACCCAGGTGGTCTATCTGCAGGGCTGAGTGGCGCGGCCTGGTCCCCTGCCGGGCCTGCCCGGGCCGCTTCGCTCGAATGTTCTTGGGCGAACGCGGGTCGAAACAGGCGCAACCCAAGACCAGGCAAGGGCCAAAGGGCCCCAGGGAGACCAGATGCAGAACTACCACATCCTACCCACCGACACCGGCTGGGAATTCAAGGAAGAGCACGGCGATCGCGCCCTGCTCAAGGCCTCGACCAAGGACGCCATCGTCCACCAGGCGGCGCAATACCTGGACGGCAAGACCGGCAGCGTCAAGATCCACACCGCGGATGGCCGCATCGAGGAAGAGCGCACCTATCCACGCAGTGCGGATCCGGCGCAGTCCAAGGGCTGAGGAGTACCAGCCACCGTTGCGGTGGCTGGCGCGGTGCGAGGTGCCGACTCAGCCGTAGGCTTTTTCGCCGTGCTGGAAGAGGTCCAGGCCCTGAGCCTCGGTCTGCTCGCACACGCGCAGGCCGCGGGTCAGGACCCGGGTGACGCAGAGCAGCACGAAGGTCATGACCCCGCAAAAGACCACGGTGAAGAGAACGCTCTTGAGCTGGATCATCACCTGGCTGGCAATGGCGATGTCCTGGTAGCCGCCTAGGCTCTTGCTGGCGAAGACGCCCGTCAGCAGCGAGCCGACGATGCCGCCGATGCCGTGCAGGCCGAAGGCATCCAGCGCATCGTCGTAACCGAAGGTGCGCTTGAGATAGACCACCGCCATGTAGCAGAGAGCGCCGGTCAGCAGGCCCATGGCGAGGGCGCCGGCCGGACCAACGAAGCCGCAGGCCGGGGTGATGGCGATCAGGCCAGCCAGGGCACCGGAGGCGACGCCGAGGGCGCTGGCCTTGCCGGTGCGTAGCCATTCCACGGCGAGCCAGCCGAGGATGCCGGCGCAGGCGGCGATCTGGGTAGTGAGCATGGCCATGCCGGCACTAGCGCTGGCGGCCACCGCGGAACCGACGTTGAAGCCGAACCAGCCGACCCAGAGCAGCGCTGCGCCCGTCAGGGCGAAGCCCAGGTTGTGCGGCGGCATGGCCTGGAGGCTGTAACCCTGACGCCGACCGAGCATCACACAGGCCACTAGCCCGGCAACGCCAGAATTGATGTGCACTACGGTGCCACCGGCGAATTCGAGGATGCCCCAGTCATAGAGCAGGCCACCCGGACCGCTCCAGGCCATGTGCGCCAGGGGCAGGTAGCAGAAGGTGAACCAGAGGGCGCAGAACAGCACAGCGGCGCTGAATTTCATCCGCTCGGCAAAGGAGCCGGCGATGATCATCGGAGTGATCAGCGCGAAGGTCATCTGGAAGGTGGCGAAGACGCTTTCCGGAATGGTGCCCACCAGGCTGTCACGCACCACGTCGAGCAGCATCCAGTGCTTGAAGCCGCCGATCAGGCTATGGAAGTTGAACTCGCCAGCCACCATGCCAGTGGTGTCGGCGAACAGACTGTAGCCGTAGACCACCCAGAGCACACCGATTACCCCGGCCACGGTAAAGCTCTGGGTGAAGATCGAGAGCAGATTCTTCGCCCGCACCAGGCCGCCATAGAAAAGTGCCAGGCCGGGGACCAGCATCATCAGCACCAGCACGCTGGAGATCATCATCCAGGCCGTGTCGCCGCTGTCGAGCCGGGCCTCCTGCGCCAGGGCCATACCGGGCATCCCGAGAGCTGCCACCAGAACCGCAACCGCCTTGCCTTTACCGATCATGTCGAGCTTCCTTCGCTGAGGGATGAAAGGGAACGTCTTGTGTTGCTGCCTGCCGGAGCGAGGCGTGGTGTATCGCCCTATCGCGGCCATGGCGATCTGCCGATGCGGCCGCTCCCAGGGCGCTCTGTCTGATCGCGGCCATGGGCCGCTCCTACAAAGTCAGATATCCGGTAGGAGCGGCCCATGGCCGCGATTGGAGTACACACTGGACCCTAATTGTAGGAGCGGCCGCGACGGCGGACCGCCGTGGCCGTGTTCGATAAGCCGTCTCCACCGGGGAACGGCTCCTGCTCACTAGAACCCGCTCTGCCCCGGTACCCAGCTGGTACCGGCCAACGGCACCCGCGCCATGGCCGCGGCCTCGATGGTCAGGGCCACCAGATCTTCCGGGTCGAGGTTATGCAGGTGCGACTTGCCGCAGGCGCGGGCCATGGTCTGGGCTTCCAGCACCAGCACCCGCAGGTAGTTGGCCAGCCGACGACCGCCCTCAACCGGGTCGAGGCGCTTGGCCAGTTCAGGGTCCTGGGTGGTGATGCCAGCTGGATCGCGGCCGTTCTGCCAGTCATCGTAGTAACCGGCGGCCGAGCCGAGCTTGCGCAGTTCGGCGTCCAGCCGCGGATGGTTGTCGCCCAGGGCGATCAGGGCAGCGGTGCCGATGGCCACGGCGTCGGCACCCAGGGCCATGGCCTTGGCCACGTCGGCGCCATTGCGAATGCCACCGGAGACGATCAGCTGCACCTTGCGGTGCATGCCCATCTCCTGCAGCGCCTGTACCGCCTGGGGAATGGCCGGCAGGATGGGGATGCCGACGTGCTCGATGAACACCTCCTGGGTCGCCGCGGTGCCGCCCTGCATGCCGTCGAGCACGACCACGTCGGCGCCGGCCTTGACCGCCAACTTGACGTCGTAATAGGGCCGGCTGGCGCCGATCTTGACGTAGATGGGCTTTTCCCAGTCGGTGATCTCGCGCAATTCGGCGATCTTGATCGCCAGGTCGTCCGGGCCGGTCCAGTCGGGATGGCGGCAAGCGCTGCGCTGGTCGACACCGATGGGCAGGGTGCGCATGCCGGCCACCCGCTCGGTGACCTTCATGCCCAGCAGCATGCCGCCACCGCCGGGCTTGGCGCCCTGCCCCAGGACGATCTCGATGGCGTCGGCCTTGCGCAGGTCGTCGGGGTTCATGCCGTAGCGCGACGGCAGGTACTGGTAGACCAGGTGCTGGGACTGGCCACGCTCCTCGGGGGTCATACCGCCGTCGCCGGTGGTGGTGCTGGTGCCGGCGATACTGGCACCGCGGCCGAGAGCTTCCTTGGCGTTGGCCGAGAGCGCGCCGAAGCTCATGCCGGCGATGGTCACCGGGATCTTCAGGTGGATGGGCTTCTTGGCGAAGCGGGTGCCGAGCACCACGTCGGTGCCGCACCGCTCCCGGTAGCCCTCCAGCGGATAGCGCGAGACGCTGGCGCCCAGCAGCAGCAGGTCGTCGAAATGCGGCAACTTGCGCTTGGTGCCGCCACCGCGGATGTCGTAGATGCCGGTCTCGGCGGCACGCTGGATTTCCTGGATGGTAAGGCGATCGAAGGTGGCCGATTCGCGCAGCACGGGGGTGTTCTGGTCAGTCATGGCGATTCTCCTGCGCGATCAATAGGCCGAGGCGTTGTCGACCTTGAAGTTGTAGAGCTGGCGGGCGGAGCCGTAGCGCTTGAAGTCGGCGGCCCGCTCGGCGAAGCCGGCGGTGTCGAGCAGTTCCTGCAACTCGGACAGGTGCTCGGCGCGCATCTCCTTCTCGATGCAGTCCGAGCCCAGGGAGGCGACGCTGCCCTTCACGTAGATGCGCGTCTCGTACAGCGAATCGCCCAGGGCGTCGCCGGCGTCGCCGCAGACCACCAGGCGCCCGGCCTGACCCATGAAGCAGCTCATGTGGCCGATGCTGCCGCCGACGACGATGTCGACACCCTTCATGGAGATGCCGCAGCGCGCGCCGGCGTCGCCCTCGATGACCAGCAGGCCGCCATGGGCGGTGGCACCGGCCGCCTGGGAGGCGCTGCCCTTGACCCGTACCGCGCCGGACATCATGTTCTCCGCGCAGCCGACGCCAACGTTGCCATGTACGGTGATGGCGGCATGCTGGTTCATGCCCGCGCAGTAGTAGCCGGCGTGCCCGTTGATATCCACGGAAACGGCAGCGTTCACGCCCACGGCAAGGTTGTGGGCGCCGTTGGGATGGGTAACCAACCACTCGCGCTCGGCAGCGGTCTGGGCGGCGTCGTGCAGGGCCTGGTTGAGGTCACGTACGGCGGTTTGGGTGAGATCGAAGGTTTTCATGTGCGCTGCTCCTCAGGCCGACTCGCGTTCCCAGACGTACAGGGTGGCCGGTGCCGGCTCCCAGACCTTGGCCCGCTCGATGCCGGGCAGGCTCGACAACGCCTGGTACTCGGAGGCCATGGCCACGTAGTCGTCGGTTTCGGCAAGGATCGCCGGCTTGCAGGCGATGGGATCGCGGATCACTGCGAAGCCGTTGCGGGTGCCGATGGCAAAGGTGAAGAAGCCGTCCAGATCCTCCAGCGAGCGATCCAGGGCCTGCTTGAGGCTGTCGCCTTCGCGCAGCCGCCAGGTCAGGTAACCGGCGGCCACCTCGGTGTCGTTCTCGGTCTCGAAAGCGATGCCTGCGCGCCTGAGGTTCTGACGCAGCCGCGAGTGGTTGGACAGCGAGCCGTTGTGCACCAGGCAGAGGTCGGCGCCGGTGGAGAACGGGTGGCTGCCTTCCATGGTCACGGCGCTCTCGGTGGCCATGCGGGTATGGCCGATGATGTGACTGCCCTGCATGCCGGCCAGGCCGAAGCGGCTGGCGATCTCCTGGGGCAGGCCCATGCCCTTGAGGATTTCGATGCTGCGCCCGGCGCTCATGATGCGCACCTCCGGCGCGAGTTCGGCTAGGGCGGCGCGCACCTCGGCTTCCGCCGCGCGGATCTTGAGCACGACGGCGCTGGCGTTCTGGAACCAGTCCAGCTCGGCAGCGAGTTTTTGCTGCAACGCGGTGACCAGGGCGGCAAAGTCATAGCCCTCGCTGGTGGCCTGCAGGGTCAGCTTGACCCAGCCCTCGGCCACCTCGTCGCCATAGATGGCGAAACCGGCACTGTCCGGACCGCGGTCGGTCATGGCTTCGAGCATGGGCTCGAAGAGGCTGCCGAGCTGGGTCTCCAGCGCCGGGTTCTTCAGATAGAGTCCAACGATTCCACACATGGGTGTCACTCCTTCGCAGGCAGGGGGCGCGCCGCGGCGCCCGAAGAACGATCGATAAAGCGGTAGCGATCAGAAGAATTCGGTGTAGCGCTGGATCTCCCAGTCGGAGACGTGGCGGCTGTATTCCACCCACTCCATGCGCTTCAACTTGATGAATTCGTCGACGATTTCCGGGCCGAGCATCTCGCGGAACAGCGGATCGGCGTCCAGGGCGTCGCAGGCCTCCTTGAGGCTCTGCGGCAGGGTCTCGATGCCCCGCGCGGCGATGGCCTCGAGGCTCAGGTTGTAGAGGTTCTCGTTACAGGGCGCGCCCGGGTCCAGCTCGCGCTCAATGCCGTCGAGACCGGCGGCGATGATGGCGGCGGTGACCAGATAGGGATTGCATCCGGCATCGGGCAGGCGAAACTCCAGGCGGCCATAGGGCACCCGAACCATCGCCGAGCGGTTGTTGGCGCCGTAGGCGATGAAAGCCGGCGCCCAGGTGGCGCCGGACAGCGAGCGACCGACCACCAGGCGCTTGTAGGAATTTACCGTGGGCGCGGCGAAGGCGCACAGCGCCGGACCGTGGGCCAGCAGGCCACCGAGGAAGTGGTAGGCCAGGCGCGACAGGCCCATGCCACGCGGATCGCTGTCGTCGTGGAAGAGATTGCGGCTGGTGGCGCTGGCCAGCGACAGGTGGAAATGCATGCCGTTGCCGGCGCGCTTGGGATCGGGCTTGGGCATGAAGGAGCAGATCATGCCCAGTTCGTTGGCGATCTCGCCAGCGGCCATACGGAAGAAGGTGAAGCGATCCGCCGACTCCAGCGCCTCGCTGTAGGTGTAGTTGATCTCGAATTGGCCGTTGGCGTCTTCGTGGTCAATCTGATAGATGTCGAAGCCTACCGGTTGCAGGGCTTCGGTGAGCTTTTCGAGAAACAGCCGCGAGCGCGACAGGCCCTTGTAGTCGTAGCAGGGCTTGTCCAGGGTGTCGCTGCCATCCACCAGGGACAACTTGCCGACCTCATCGCGGCGCATGAGGAAAAACTCGGGTTCCAGTCCGGTGTTCAGGCTCCAGCCTCGGTCGCTCAGGCGCTGTACCTGGCGCTGTAGCACGTAGCGACTGTCATAGGGATGGGGCTTGCCGTTGACGTGACCGATGCATACCACCCGACCGTAGCCAGCCTGCCAGGGCACAGGGATCAGGGTGGAGAGATCGCCACGGGCCATGAAGTCAGGCCCATGGGGCTCCATGCCCATGCCGCAGATGGCGAAGCCGGCGAAGCCCGCACCCTCCTCCGCCACGGCGGCAAGGCCCGCCACCGGCACGGACTTGGTCTTGGCGGAACCATGGATGTCGACGAACTGGGCCAGCACATAGCGGATACCGTGCTGGTCGATGAGATGCTGGGTTTCGCTGGGCAACATGACGGGCTCCTTGAGTGAGGTCCACTATATTCCCAATGGGAATTTAATCTTCCCATCAGGAAAGCAAGGACTTTGCCAAGTCGCGTCAGCGGTGCCGATTGGTATGCCAGAATTTTTCTGCCAGTGAGTTAACCGTGCGGATCCCAAGGAAAATTCAGGCGGCAGCCCGCAGGGACTTTTTCCGGCATGATGGGAGCTACATCGGACGCCCGCGTGCATCCGCCCTCTTTCCTGCACTTTACTGGTGCGAATTTTTTATTCTCAAAACTAAAATGATGCAAGAATCCCCGAGCCGTGAGCCACGCCTGAAGATCGAGCAGTACATAGGCATCCAGATTCGTCGCCAGCGCCAGAATCAGGGCTTGAAGACCGCCGAGGTGGCGCGCATGGCCGGTATCAGTCAGGGCATGCTGAGCAAGATCGAGAACGCCCAGGTCTCCACCAGCCTGGAAACCCTCGGCCGGCTGTGCGACACGCTGGGCCTGCCGCTGTCGCGGCTGTTCAGCCAGTACGACCAGCAGGAACGCGACGCCCTGCTGGTCAAGGCGGGCGAAGGTCTCGAGGTCGTGCGCCGGGGGACCGACAAGGGACACACCTATCACCTGCTCAACCACTCTCGCGGACCAAAGAAGAGCCTGGAGGCCTATCTGGTCTCCATGGACGATGCCAGCGAGGAATTCCCTACCTTTTCCCATCCCGGTACCGAGTTCATCCACCTGCTCGAAGGGAGCCTGGTCTATCGCCATGGCAACCACCTCTATGAAATGGGCCCGGGCGACAGCCTGACCTTCGACAGCGACATTCCCCACGGCCCGGAGCGATTGAACCAGGTGCCGATCAAGCTGCTGTCGATCATGACCTTCAAGGACGACTGAGCCGCGTCCGCTTCACCGGTGAAAGGGGATTTCACCGGTAAAAGACGAACTTATAACTGCTGGGAAATTTTTATTACTTGACTCTGGACGAGCGCCTGCGCTTGCCCTATAAAAGCATCCGTGAATTTTATATTCCCAACAGGAAATAACGCCGCAGCGAAATCTTCCTCCACTGGTGAAATCCGGACGCGAACATGGAAACCTTGCCCACCTACATCCTCAATGTCAGTTGCCCGGCCACCTCGGGCATCGTGGCCGCCGTCAGCACCTATCTCGCCCGCAACGACTGCTACATCGCCGAGATGGCGCAGTTCGACGACGATTTCACCGAGCGCTTCTTCATGCGCACGGTGTTCCGCTTCAACCCCGGCGCCAGTAGCGGCATTGAGGCGCTGCGCGATGGCTTCGCCGCGGTCGCGGCCGACTTCGCCATGCAATGGGAGCTGTACAGCACCGCCCGCCCCACCCGCGTGCTGCTGATGGTGAGCAAGTTCGATCACTGCCTCGCGGACCTGCTCTATCGCCACCAGAAGGGCGAGTTGCCGATGGAAATCACCGCCATCGTCTCCAATCACCTGGAGCTGCGGGCCATGGCCGAGCGGGAAGGCATCCGCTTCGTCTACCTGCCGGTGACCAAGGACAGCAAGCGGCAGCAGGAACTCGAACTGCTGCGCCTGGTGGCGGAGACCGGGACCGAACTGGTGGTGCTGGCGCGCTACATGCAAATCCTCTCGAACGAGCTCTGCCAGGAGCTCGCCGGACGCGCCATCAACATCCACCACTCCTTCCTGCCCGGCTTCAAGGGCGCCAAGCCCTACCACCAGGCCTTCGAGCGCGGCGTCAAGCTGATCGGGGCCACCGCCCACTACGTGACCTCGGACCTCGACGAAGGCCCGATCATCGAGCAGGAGGTGCAACGCGTCGACCACGGCTATCGCCCCGAGGACCTGGTCGCCATCGGCCGGGATACCGAGACGGTCGCCCTGTACAAAGCGGTGAAGTACCACATCGAGCGGCGGCTGTTCCTCAATGGCAATCGCGTGGTGGTGTTTCGATGAGCGCCCGGCTGATCGATGGCAAGGCCGCCGCCGCCCGCCTGCTGCAGTGGGTCGCCCAGGACGTGGCCGAGGTGCGCGCGCGGGGTATCCAGCCGGCCCTGGCGGTCATCCTGGTGGGCAGCGATCCGGCCAGCCAGGTGTACGTGCGCAACAAGATCCGCCGCGCCGCCGAGGTGGGCATCCGCTCGCTCAGCCATGAGCTGCCGGCGGATCTCGAGCAGATCGAGTTGCTTGGCCTGATCGCCGCGCTCAATGCCGATCCGGAAGTGCACGGCATCCTGGTGCAACTGCCGCTGCCGCCGCAGATCGACGAGGCAGCGGTGATCCAGGCGATTCGCCCGGACAAGGACGTCGATGGCTTCCATCGCGAGAACGTCGGCGCCCTGGCCCTCGGGCAACCCGGCCTGGTGCCCTGCACCCCGGCGGGCTGCCTGCGGCTGCTGCAGGAGCAACTGGGTGATCTCAGCGGACGCCATGCAGTGGTGGTCGGCCGCTCCAACATCGTCGGCAAGCCTATGGCGGCCCTGCTGTTGCAGGCGCACTGCACGGTGACCCTGGTGCATTCGCGCAGCCGCGACGCCGCCACGCTCTGTCGCCAGGCCGACATCCTGGTGGCCGCGGTCGGCCAACCCGGCCTGATCACCGCGGACTGGGTCAAGCCTGGCGCGGTGGTCATCGACGTCGGCATCAATCGTGTGGAGCGCGAAGGCGGCGCCCGGCTGGTGGGCGATGTCGCTCCGGCGGTCGCGGCTGTGGCCGGTGCCCTCACCCCGGTGCCGGGCGGAGTCGGGCCAATGACCATCGCCCTGCTCCTGCACAACACCCTGAGCGCCGCCCAGCGCCAGCACCCCTACGCCGCGACCTGACCGGGAGCCCATCATGCCTTTCAGCCTGTTGAAATACGGCCTGTCCGCCGACTACCCGGTGGAGGTCGACCTGCCGCCACCCAAAGAACTCAAGTCCAGCTACGACGTGGTAATCATCGGCGGCGGCGGCCATGGCCTGGCCACCGCCTACTACCTGGCGAAGTACCACGGCATCACCAATGTCGCGGTGCTGGAAAAGGCCTACCTGGGCGGCGGCAACACGGCGCGCAACACCGCGGTGATCCGTTCCAACTACCTCACCAGCGAGGGAGTGAAGTTCTATATCGAGTCAGTGCGGCTGTTCAAGGAGCTGTCCAACGAATTCGACTTCAACATCATGTATTCCGAGCGCGGCCAGCTGACCCTGGCGCACACCGACGCCACGGTGCGCGCCTTCCGCCAGCGCGCCGAGGTCAACAAGCACTTCGGCGGACGCACCGAGCTGATCGACCGCCAGCAGATCCGCGAACTGGTGCCCTGCCTCAACCTCGATCCGGGCCACCTGCCGGTGCTGGCCGGACTCTGGCACATGGATGGCGGCACCGCCCGCCACGACGCCGTGGCGTGGGGCTACGCCAAGCAGGCGGCCAAGCGCGGCGTGGAGATCCACCAACTGACCGAGGTACAGGACTTCGTGGTGGAGAACAACAGGATCGCCGCCATCAAGACCAATCGCGGCACGGTACGCTGCGGCTGCGCGGTACAGGCGGTGGCCGGCACCAGCTCGCTGCTGATGAACAAGCTGGGCATCCGCGCGCCGCTGCACACCTATCCGCTGCAGGCCATGGTCACCCAGCCGTTCAAGCCCTTCCTCGATCCGCTGGTGAGCTCCAGTGCCCTGCACTGCTACGTGCAGCAGACCAGCCGCGGCGAGATCGTCTTCGGCGGCGGCTCGGACCCCTATCCGCTGTACCACACCCGCTCCACCCTGGACCTCAAGGAAAGCCTGCTGGCCCACGCCATCGAGATGTTTCCCTTCATGGCCAACGCCAAGCTGATGCGCCAGTGGGCCGGAATGACCGACATGACCCCGGACTACAGCCCGCTGATGGGCCTGTCGCCCATCGACGGCTACTACCTGGACGCCGGCTGGGGCACCTGGGGCTTCAAGGCCACGCCGATCTGCGGCAAGACCATGGCCGAACTGGTGGCCAGCGGCGGCCGGGTGCCCGAGCTCATCGCCCCCTTCGGTCTCGACCGGTTCAGCCGCTTCCAGCAGGTCAACGAGATGGGCGCCACCGCGGCCAGCCACTAAGGAGCTGTCATGAAGATCCTCACCTGCCCGCTCAACGGGCCGCGCAACATCAGCGAATTCACCTACGGCGGCGAACTCAAGGCCATGCCCGATCCCAAGGCCTGCAGCACCGCCGAGTGGGCGGACTACGTCTTCAACTGCGAGAACCGCCGCGGCGTGGTCACCGAATGGTGGCTGCACAACGCGTCCAGCTACTGGTTCCTGGCCGAACGCCACACCGGCAGCGACGAGGTGCTGCGCACCTTCGACCCCCGCGAGCTGTTCACCCAGCGCGTTGACTTCACCGCTGCGGAGGTGCGCTCATGACCCGCCTGCCCGCCCCCATGGGGCTGCTGATCGATCGCAACCGTCCCCTCACCTTCAGCTTCGAAGGCCAGAGCTACCAGGGCTATGCCGGCGATACCCTGGCCAGCGCCCTGCTCGGCGAGGGTCGCTGGTTGCTGTCGCGCTCCTTCAAGTATCACCGGCCCCGAGGGCCCCTGACCCTGGCCGGCCAGGACGCCAACACCCTGGTGCAACTGCCGGACGAGCCCAATGTGCTGGCGGATGAACTGCCGCTGCGCGAGGGTCTGACTGCCCGCGCGCAGAACGTCAGCGGCAGCCTCGAGCGCGACCGCGACGCCCTGCTCGGCAAGTTCTCCAGGTTCATGCCGGTGGGTTTCTACTACCGGGCCTTCTACAAGCCCAAGGGCATGTGGAAGCGCTGGGAGCCGCTGATCCGCAAGAAGGCCGGCCTCGGCGTGCTCGACCTGACCTTCGTCCCTACCTACCACGACAAGGCCTACCTGTTCTGCGACGTGGCGGTGATCGGCGCCGGTCCCGCCGGTCTCGCCGCAGCACTGGCCGCGGCCCAGGGTGGCGCCGAGGTGCTGCTCGTCGAACAGCAGCCGCTGCTCGGTGGCGCCCTGGCCTGGGGCCGCTTCGGCCTCGACGGAGGTCAGGGTGAAGGGCTGCGCGAGGCACTGGTCGCCGCGGTGCGTGCCGAGCCACGCATCCGGGTGCTGGAGTCCGCCGTGTGCAACGGCTGGTTCACCGACCACTACCTGCCGGTCATCCAGGACAACCGGATGTTCAAGGTCAGGGCGCGGCAGACCATCCTCGCCAGTGGCGCCTTCGACCAACCGGTGATCTTCCGCAACAACGACCTGCCCGGCATCCTGCTGACCAGCGCCGCCCAGCGCCTGATGCGTCTCTATGGCGTGCGACCGGGCCGCCGCGGCGTGGTCCTGGCCGGCAACGACGATGGCTATCTGGCCGCCCTAGACCTGCAGGAGCAAGGGGTCGCCGTCGCCGCGCTGCTTGATCTGCGCACCGCGCCGCGGGACGCCCAACTGCTGCAGGCGGTAAGCGAACGCGGCATCCCCGTGCACCTGGGGCATACGGTGTACGAAGCCCACGCCGATGCCTATGGCCGCCAGCTGGCACGGGTCGACGTCCGTCCCATCGTCGGCCAGGGCCAGGTCGGCC
This sequence comes from Pseudomonas sp. RIT411, assembly GCF_003057735.2. NCBI lineage: Bacteria > Pseudomonadati > Pseudomonadota > Gammaproteobacteria > Pseudomonadales > Pseudomonadaceae > Pseudomonas > Pseudomonas sp. RIT411. The sequence goes on along the minus strand of NZ_QBIZ02000018.1, from coordinate 4,281 downwards.
CCGCGGGGCTGACCCTGGATTGCGACCTGCTGTGCATGTCCGCCGGCTACATGCCGGTCTACCAACTGGCCTGCCAGGCTGGCGGCACCCTGGGTTACCTCGACGACCAGGCGGCCTTCAGCCTGGGCAACCTGCCGCGTGGCCTGCACCTGGCCGGCTCGGTCAATGGCCGCCATGCGCTGGAGCGGGTACTGGCCGATGGCCGCGCCGCCGCGGCCCGCGCCCTGACCGAACTGGACCTCGCTCCGCTCGCCAGCGAGCAGACCCAGGCCGACGATAGCCAGGTCAACTTTCCCTGGCCAATGTTCGCCCACCCCCAGGGCAAGGAATTCGTCGACTTCGACGAAGACCTGCAGATCGCCGACATCGTCAATGCCACCCGCCACGGCTATCGCGACGTCCAGCTGGTCAAGCGCTTCTCCACCGTCGGCATGGGCCCATCCCAGGGTCGCCATTCGGCGCTGCCCACCGCGCGCCTGGTGGCCGCCGCCACGGCACGCAGCGTCAGCGACACCGGGGTAACCACCGCCCGACCGCCCTTTACCGCGGAAAAGCTCGCCCACGTCGCCGGCCGCGCCTTCGATCCCTATCGGCGCACCGCCATGCACAGGCGCCACCTGGAACTGGGCGCCAGCCTGATGCCGGCCGGTGTCTGGCAACGACCGGCTTTCTACGGCCCGGCCAGCGAACGCCAGCGTTGCATCCAGGCCGAGGTCCGCCAGGTCCGCGAGGGCGTGGGGCTGATCGACGTCTCTACCCTGGGCGGCCTCGATGTACGCGGTCCCGACGCCGCCGAGCTGCTGGAACGGGTCTACACCTTCGGCTTCCGCAAGCTGCCCGTGGGGCGTACCCGCTATGCGCTGATGACCGCCGAGGATGGCGTGGTGATCGACGACGGCGTGGCCGCGCGCCTGGGCGATGAGCACTTCTATGTCTCGGCCACCACCAGCGGTGTCGACCGCGTCTACCGCAGCCTGCTGAAGTGGAACGCCCAGTGGCGGCTGGACGTCGACATCGCCAACGTCAGCGCCGCCTTCGCCGCCGTGAACCTGGCCGGTCCGCGCTCGCGGGAGGTGCTGCGCGAGCTGTGCCCCGAGCTGGACCTGACGCCCGAGGCCTTTCCCTATCTCGCCGTGCGCGAGGGCCGGGTCGCCGGCATCCCCGCCCGCTTGCTGCGGGTCGGTTTCGTCGGCGAGCTGGGCTACGAGATCCATGTGCCGGCGCGCTTCGGCGAGCGGCTCTGGGATGCGCTGATGGAGGCAGGGACCCGCTTCGGCGTCCGCCCCTTCGGCGTCGAGGCCCAGCGTCTGCTGCGGCTGGAGAAGGGCCATGTGATCATCGGCCAGGACACCGACGGCATGACCCACCCAGCCGAAATCGACATGGGCTGGGCCATCGGCCGGCAAAAGCCATTCTTCGTCGGCCAGAAGTCCATCGAGATCCTCGAAAGCCAGCCACTGCGGCGCAAGCTGGTGGGCTTCACCCTGCCGGCGACCGCCAGCCAGCCGCTGGAAGGCCACCTGGTGCTGCGCGGCGACGACATCGCGGGCAACGTCACCTCCTGCGAATTCTCCCCCACCCTGGGCTGCATCGTCGGCCTGGCCTATGCCGCAGCCGACCAGGCCGAGCCTGGCATGTCCCTGCCGATCCGCGTCGAAGGGGGCGAGATCGTCCAGGCCACGGTGGCGCGCCTGCCCTTCTACGACCCCCAAGCCCAACGCCAGGAGGTGGACGCATGACACCGAATCCCTTTGACTTCGACGAACGCAGCCCGCTGGTGGAACTGCAGCTAGATACCCCCGTACTGCAGCATCAGGGACGGATCTTCGCCGAACGCCTGAGCGAGGGCGACGAGGCGGCACTGCTGCAGCGCGGCGGCCTGGCCGACCTGAGCAACCTGCCGCGCTTCGGCCTGCGCGGCCCGGCGGCCGCCGGCCATCTGCAGGGCCAGGGCTATGTCCTGCCGGAACGCCCCAACCAGGCGCTGCGCCAGGCGACCGGGGAATGGCTGCTGCGGCTGTCCCAGAGCGAGTACCTGCTGCTCGGCGCCCTGGCCGATGGCGGTGCGCGGGTCGCCGCCCTGGAAGCGGCGGCTGCCGACCTCGGCCCTGGCTGCTATCCGCTACCCCGCCAGGACTCCCATGCCTGGCTGATCCTCACGGGCACCCAACTGCCCGCACTGTTCGCCAAGCTGTGCGGCGTGGACCTGGGCAAGCCCTTCGCAGTCGGCCAGGTGGTGCAGACCTCGGTGGCCCGGCTCAACGCCATCCTGCTCAATGCCGGCGACGGTGCCCTGCCGCATGTCCACCTGCTCTGCGACCGCGCCAGCGCCCACTACCTCTGGCACGTGCTGCTCGATGCGCTGGAGGAGTTCGACGGTGGCGCCCTGGGGGTCGCGGCCCTGCTCGCGGCGGGCATCCCATGACCGTGGGCGAGGCGACAGCGGTCGAGGCAGACAGCGACTATCGGGTGCCCGCCCTGCTGCGCGGCCTGCGGGTGCTGGAGTTGTTCGGTCCCGAGCGCCGCGTGCTGAGCCTGCAGGAGATCGCCGACGGCCTTGGCGGCTCGACCTCGTCGGTCTATCGCATCGTCATGACCCTCACCGAGCTGGGCTATCTGGAACGCCAGTCCAAGACCGAATACGGCCTGGGCATCAAGGTGGTCAGCCAGGGCTTCGCCTACCTGGCCAGCCGCGACCTCGTGGATATCGCCCAGCCCCATCTGGAGCGGCTGCGCGACATCACCTCGCTGTCCTGTCACCTGGGCGTCCGTGATCGCACCGAGGTGGTCTATCTCTACCGCAGCATGGCCAGCCAGCGATTGACGGTGAACGTCCCGGTGGGTACCCGCTTGCCCTGTACCCGCACCGCCCTGGGTCGGGTGCTGCTCGGCGGTCTCGACGACGAGGCCCTGAGCGCCCTCTACCAGCACGAGCGGTTGGACGATCAGCCGCCGCCCGCGCCCCGTACCCTGCCGGAGCTGTTGCGCCTGGTCGAGCAAGACCGCCGTCAGGGCTGGGTACTGCACCGCTCCGATTACTCCACCGCCATCGCCACCGGCATCCACGATCACCGCGACCAACTGGTGGCGGCGCTCAACGTTTCCGGCCCCGATGCCGTGATGGATGCCGCCGCGACGCGGGAATGGGTCGGCGCCCTGCTGGCCGAGACCGCCGCGCGGATCGCCGTCGAGCTGGGGCATCGTCCGCGCGGTGCAGCTCAGGGTCCAGGCTAGGCCTCTGCCGCAATTTGGTATACCGTAAGACCAGAACAATCAGAGCAGCGGCCATTCGAGGTCAGCATGAGCCCTTCCCCACGTTTCTGTTGCCAGTGCGGCAGCACCGAACTGGTCCATCGCCATCCCCCTGGCGACAGCCACAGACGACTCCTCTGCAACACCTGTGGCCATGTGCTCTATGACAATCCGCGGGTAATCGCCGGTTGCCTGGTGGAGCACCAGGGCCGCTATCTGCTCTGCCGACGCGCCATCGAACCGCGGCGTGGCTACTGGACGCTGCCCGCAGGCTTCATGGAAAACGGCGAGAGCGCCGAGCAGGCGGCCCTGCGTGAGACCTGGGAGGAAGGCGGGGTGCGGGCGCGGATCCTGGCGCCCTACTCCATCTTCAATGCGGCGGCGGTCAACCAGGTCTATCTGATCTTTCGCGCCGAATTGATCGAGATCGATGCCGAGGCCGGTGTCGAGACCCTGGAGCGCCGCTTTTTCGCGCCGGATGAGCTGCCCTGGGCCGAACTGGCCTATCCCTCGATCCAGCAGATACTGGAGCGCCGGCTGCACGAGCAGGCGCGGGGTCAGCATGGCCTCTATTTCGGTACGGCCGAGGCCGGGCAGCTGCATCCCTTGGGCTGATGGCGCCGGGAGCTATTGGGCTTCGACGATAGAGCCGTCTCAACCCAACCTACGGGTGCTGGTAGGCTGGGTTGAGCACAGCGAAGCCCATCAGATCAGCGGCGTCGGGTCAGACGCCCAGGCAGAGGTACTTGATCTCCAGGTATTCCTCGATGCCGTACTTGGAGCCCTCGCGGCCCAGGCCCGAGGCCTTGACGCCGCCGAAGGGGGCGACCTCGTTGGAGATCAGGCCGGTGTTGATGCCGACCATGCCGTATTCCAGCGCCTCGGCCACGCGGAACACGCGGGACAGGTCGCGGGCATAGAAGTAGGAGGCCAGGCCGAATTCGGTATCGTTGGCCAGTTCGATGACTTCGGCCTCGTCCTTGAAGCGGAACAGCGGCGCCAGCGGGCCGAAGGTCTCTTCCTTGGACC